>SCRK01000181.1 GCA_004298075.1 bacterium
TAGAGGACGGCTCAACCGTAAGCGATTACGGCTTCGATGAGATCGAGAGAAAAAACTCCATAAATTCAAGCTTCCTGTTTTGCGATTATCAAAACTTCCGTATTCAGATAGTCGATGCCCCGGGATATGCTGATTTCTTCGGAGAGGTTATTTCAGGGTTGCGCGCGGTAGACGGGGCGGTAATCGTGGTCGACGCTGTAAACGGTGTCCAGGTCGGCACAGAACGGGCCTGGGAGGCGCTGGAAGAGGCAGGCATACCCTGTATGATCTTTATCAATAAAATGGATAAAGAGGGTTCAGATGTGAATAAGGCCCTCGCGGATCTAAAAAGCAGGCTTTCCAAGAATTGCGTGATCATCGAGTCTCTGGAGGACCCGCTTTTAATGGAGGCCATTGCTGAAAGCGATGATCGGCTGCTGGAAAAATACCTTTCGGTGCTAAGGCTTTCAGTAGATGAGATTAAAGCGGGCTTAGCCGAAGCAGTGCATAAGCGTAAACTCTTCCCGGTAGTTGCCGGCTCCGGCCTTACGGACAGAGGGATAAAAGACCTATTGGAGGACATCATACAATATCTTCCCAGTCCTTTGGAGAGGCCCCCTGTGTTCGCGGCTAATCCTGCCAAGCCCGAGGAAAAGAAGGAGATACTCCTTAGCGCTGAAGCGCCATTCTCCGCTTTCGTTTTCAAGAATATATCCGACCCTTATGTAGGGCAGCTTAGCTTGTTACGCGTTTTCTCCGGCAGGCTTGTTTCCAATACCGGTTTTTATAATGTAACCAAGAGGCTTAAAGAAAGGATTGGCCAGATCTACATATTGCAGGGTAAAGAGCAGCGGCAGCAGGAGGAGGCCTCCTGCGGCGATATCGTGGCTATCGCTAAATTGAAAGAAACCGGAGTTACGGATTCCCTGGGCTTGGATAAGGAGCAATTTTTATTTGAAGGGATGGTTTTTCCCGAACCGGCAATATCATCCTCCGTAAAGCCTAAATCCCGCGATGATGAAGAAAAGATCTCAATCGCCCTGCATAAGCTTTCCGCCGAGGACCCCACGTTTAAAGTAACCCATGATCCCCAGACCAAGGAATTGATCATCTCCGGACTGGGTGACCTGCACCTTGATGTTATGGTGGGGCGGATGAAAAAAAGATTCAATGTGACGGTTGATCTAGGCACTCCCAAGGTTTCTTACAAAGAGACGATCTCCAAGAGCGCCAGGGTCCAGGGAAAATTCAAGCGGCAATCCGGAGGCCGCGGCCAGTACGGCGACTGTTGGATCACCGTTGAGCCATTGGAAAGAGGCCGGGGCCTTGAGTTTGTAGATAAAATAGTCGGGGGAGCGATCCCCCGCAATTTTATCCCCTCGGTTGAAAAAGGTGTACGCCAGGCAGCCGGTGAAGGGGCGGTGGCAGGTTACCCTATTGAGGATATCCGCGTTAGCCTTGTCGATGGTTCTTACCACGATGTTGATTCCTCCGATATGGCTTTTCAGATCGCAGGCGCCATGGCCTTACGGAAAGCAGTAAGCGAAGCAGGCCCAGTATTATTGGAGCCGGTCATGGATGTGGAGGTGACAATACCGGAAGAGTCCCTTGGGAGCATCTCAGGAGATATCAACTCCCGGCGCGGAAGGATCATGGGCATGGAGATCAAAGATAAAACCCAGGTGGTTAAGGCCCAGGCGCCTTTATCGGAGATGTTCAAATACGCAAATGACCTGCGTTCAATTACCGCCGGACGCGGGTTCTATACTATGCACTTCTCGCATTACGAAGAGGTTCCGCATAAGATCGCCGCTTCGATTATCAGCCAATATCAAGCCGCCAAAAAACACGAGGAAGTTTAGTCCCAAACTTTAAAATCATATGAAGATAAGCTTATTTGCAGTTAACGGTATTCCTTTGGGAAAACAAAATGTAAAGGATCCCCGTCTGGACCAGGCGGATAAATTGGTCAGCGCGAAAAAGAAGACCTATGTGCAGGTAGAGCTGGTGGGTGAGGAAGAGGCCCTGGATGCGGATGTTATCATGACGCTTAAGGATAGCCGGATGGATTTGATCCTAAGAGACCTGGATTTTGTGGAGACGCGTTTAAGCCGTAATCCCGGAGCCTCCGAAGCCGCGTTATTGCAGAAGCTAAAAACCGCCCTTGAAAAAGAGGAGTTTATTTCAATCCTGGGATTGTCTCCCGAAGAAAAGGAGCTGATCTCGGGTTACGGACTTCTTACCCTTAAGCCTGTAGTGGTCGTAGAAGATAATGAGCTTGAGGATTTAGGATCCTTATTATTCAAGGTCATGAGTTTAAGCGGCTTTATCTCATTCCTTACCGTAGGGGATAAAGAAAACCGCGCCTGGCTGATCAAGAAAGGCACTACTGCCTGGGAGGCAAGCGGAGCGATCCATTCAGATATCCAAAAAGGCTTTATCCGCGCTGAGATCATCAGTTTCGCTGATTTTATCCAGGCGGGAGGAGAAACCCAGGCCAAACAGGTGGGGAAGATGCGCCTTGAGACCAAAGAGTATGTGATGCAGGACGCGGATCTGGCAAGTTTTCGGTTCAATAAATAGGGGACAATAAGGAGGAACAAATTAATGGTTAAAATCAAGCGGGCCTTGATCAGCTTATCGGATAAAACCGGGATCGTCGAGCTGGCTAAAGAATTAAGTAATTTTGGCGCGGAGATCCTCTCTACCGGCGGCACAGCCAAGCTCTTGCGTGAAAACGGTATTCCCGTAACCGAGGTTTCCGCGTATACCGGTTTTCCCGAGATGCTCGACGGCAGGGTAAAAACTTTGCATCCCAAGATCCACGGCGGGCTGCTTGCTTTGCGTAATAATCCCGAGCACATGCGGACCTTAAAGGAGCATAATATCGGCCTTATCGATATGGTGGTGGTCAATTTATACCCTTTTGAGAAAACGACTCAAAAGCCGGGGGTTAGTATCGAAGAGGTGATTGAGAATATCGATATCGGCGGGCCCTCCATGCTGCGTTCGGCTGCCAAGAACCACCAGTCTGTCGCGGTGATCTGTAATCCTGCTCGTTACCCGCAGGTGATCAGCGAGTTGAAAAAGAACAATGGCTGTCTTACCGAAGAATTGATGCGCGAACTGGGCGTCGAAGTTTATGGCCATACCAGTAAATATGATGCCGCCATATATAATTATCTTAGCGGCTATTTTAAACCAAAAAAAGAAACAGAGGGTTTTCCCAGAGAGCTTGTCCTGGTTTTTGAAAAGATCCAGGAGCTGCGCTATGGAGAGAATCCGCACCAAAAAGCAGCCTTCTATAAGGAGAAGGAAAAATCCGCGGGACTGATCAACCTGAAGCAATTACAAGGCAAAGAGCTTTCTTTTAACAATATCCTTGACCTTAACGCCGCTCTTGAGCTGGTCAAAGAGTTCCAGAATCCTGCCGCGGTTATTGTGAAACACAACAATCCCTGCGGAGCGGCAGAAGATAAGGAGTTAAAGAGCGCCTACTTAAATGCCTGGAAATGCGACAAACTCTCGGCATTCGGCGGGATCGTCGCTTTAAACCGCAGACTGGATTTAAATACTGCCAAGGTTGTGGCTAAGAGCGGATTTTTAGAGTGCATCATTGCCCCGGGATTTGATAAAGAAGCGCTTGCTTTATTCAAAGATAAAAAGAATTTGCGTTTGCTTGAGTTGGCGGATTTGAACCCTATCGATGAGCCGGAGTTTAAGCGGATCACCGGCGGCATGCTTTTACAAAGCAAAGATTTAGCAACCCTGGACATTGATAAGCTTAAGGTAGTGACCAAGAAGAAACCGACCAAAGCCCAGATGGAAAGCCTGGTCTTCGGCTGGAAGGTGGCCAAGCACGTAAAATCTAATGCCATCATTTTTACCAAAGGTACCAGGACTGTGGGCATCGGCGCCGGACAAATGTCCCGCGTAGATTCGGTAATGATCGCTAAAAAGAAATCCGGCAATTTAAGCAAGGATTGCTGCCTGGCTTCGGATGCCTTCTTTCCAAAGGCGGATGCCATATCCTGGGCGCATAAAGCGGGGGCCAGGGCGATAGTCCAGCCCGGAGGTTCTATCGCTGACCAGGAGATCATCGCTGCCTGCGATAAATATAAGATCGCCATGGTTACCACTGGGATAAGGCACTTCAGGCATTAATGTATGGCCTACCGGGAAGTTATAAGATACCTGGATTCCTTCGCTAACTACGAAAAAAACCTGAACTATTCGTATAAGAAAACGCTGAATTTAGCGCGCATCCGGGATTTCCTCGCGTCCATAGGAAACCCTCAGGCTTCCCTGCGCGTTATTCACGTTGCCGGTACAAAAGGCAAAGGTTCAACCTGCGCCTTTAGCGCTTACATACTCAGGGAGGCGGGTTTTCGGGTTGGGCTTTATACTTCTCCCCATCTGCGTGATTTCAGGGAAAGGATAAGGATCCTCAGGCCTTTTGTCTCCGGACGCAAAATAGCAGCCGGAGGTTTTGAGGGGATGATTTCCCGCCAGGCGCTCTCTTCTTTAGTCAAAGAATTAAAGCCGGCGATAGAGAAATATAACCGTAATTCCAAATACGGCCCGCTCTCGTTTTTTGAAATTTATACAGCCATAGCTTTTTTATATTTTAAGCGCATGAATGTTGATTTCGCGGTTTTAGAAACCGGTTTGGGAGGCAGACTGGACGCTACCAATACCGCTGACTCTCTTGCCTGCGCTATTACTCCGGTAAGTTACGAGCATGTTCAGAAATTAGGCAAAACCCTGACCAAGATTGCCGGGGAGAAGGCCGGGATCATAAAGGAAAAGGGAGCGATCGTAATTTCCGCCAGGCAGGATAAAGAGGCCAGGAAGGTCATTCATGACAGATGCAGAAGATTCCAGGCCCGGCTTTACGAAGTAGGCAGGCAGATAAGATATTTCAAGCTTAAGCGGGGCTTGGCAATCAAGGGCTTGCGTAAAGTTTATAAAAACTTGCGCCTCAGGCTGTTGGGAGAGCACCAGATGGCCAATGCTGCTTTGGCTGTCGGCTTGGTAGAAAGTTTAAGTTCCCGCGGTTTTAATATCGGAAGCCGCCCGATACGCCAAGGGCTTTATGATACAGTTTGGCCGGCTAGATGCGAAGTTATCGCCAAGAACCCCCTGATTGTTCTAGACGGTGCGCAGAACCTGGCCTCGGCAGCCGCGTTAAAGTCGGCAGTGAAAAACAATTTCAAATATAGCAAGCTTATCCTGGTTTTAGGCATTTCGGATGACAAGGATATCCCCGGGATATGCGGGGAGCTTAACCCTTTAGCGGATAAAATTATTCTTACCCGCGCGGCTACTTCCCGGGCAGCCCAACCAAAGAGGCTATCCGGATATTTTAACAGAAAAACATATTTGACGCGGAGCGTAAAAGAGGCAAAGCTCTTGGCCGCAAGTATGGCGCAAAAAGAGGACCTGATTTTAGTTACAGGATCTTTATTCGTCGCAGGAGAATACCGGAATGATTAAGACCCGCGTTGATGATACGATCGCAGCCATATCTACTCCCATAGGCCAGGGGGGGATCGGCATTGTCCGGCTCAGCGGCAAGGAGGCCATAAACATCGCCGCGAGGGTTTTTGTTCCCAAAGACAAAAATAAGCCCTCCCAATTTAAGACTTATACCATGCATTACGGCCGTATAATGGATGGGGCCCAAGTTATCGACGAGGTGATCCTCACATTGATGCGTTCCCCGAAATCATATACCAAAGAGGATGTGGTGGAGATAAACTGTCATGGCGGCTTAGTAGCCCTGCGCAAGGTTCTGGATCTGGTTAT
>SCRK01000182.1 GCA_004298075.1 bacterium
GTTTATCCACGCGCACGATAAAATAATCATCCGCTTCGGCAAAACTCACCCGGCCTTTATCCTCTATCGTATCCATGCCGACGGAAACCTTCGGATCTTGCGGCACCCTGAACATCTCCGAAGCGCCAAAATAAGAGATGATCTTGTCTTTCCATGTTAACTGTGGTTTTAATTGCAAAACCGGGTAATCGCCGAAAAGCTCGTTTTCCCTGGCGAAAGCAAACAGATAAAAGGCGCTGGATTGCGTCTGGCTCTTATAAAAAAGAATGGCCTGATATTTTTTTTCCAGGTCATCAAAGCTTAGGTCCGAGCGCGACCAGTTGATCCGGGCATTGATGAATTCAGCCGGCGGATACAGCTCCAGCTCCGGATGGTAATGCCGCGGGCTTGGCCAGCCGACACAATGCACAAGATAAGGATAGACCTTGGGCCTGGGGATCTGTTCCTCCAGGTCGCTTAAAGCCACCTGGAGGAACAGATAAAGGGTTTTATGATCCACATTAACATCCGCCGGGTGCGAAACGAATATTTTATCCGGCTTATAATCCAAAATCTGTTTCTCCAGGTCGCCTAAAATACTTTCCCCCTGATAGGGCGCGCCGTAAGAAAGATTCTCCTTGTATGGCACGCTGGATATGCGGGTCATCCGGTCGCGGAACGGCTTGCCGATCTTCCAATACTGGCTGAATATCGCAAAGGTCCCAAAATCAGGATACCCCAGGAATACCAGGTTATTTTCGGATAACCCTAAGGAATTCATCGCGTTAACCGCCTCTTTCTGGCGCACCTTGCCCATATGCACAAACTCACCCTGACGCAAGGTTATCCGTTTTTCATAAACGATGAAAGACAATTCATTATGATCGCCGTTGGTCAAATAGATAACCTTAACTTTAGCCCCTGCTTTAAGCGCGTGCTGGATAACCCCGGCGCAGCCGATGGCCTCATCATCGGGATGCGGGGCCAGGATAAGAACCCGTTCATTTTTTTTGAAGGGTTCTAAAGAGGGAAAAGGCGGCCAGCGCACCGGCTCAGGTTTTTTTAATCCAGCGCAGCCGACGATAAGTATGGATAATAAAAAAATCAACGATCTCTTTCTAATCATGTTTTATATTCTATCATCCAGCCGGTTTTTAGTCGAGAAAATAATTTGCAAAAGCCCGTAATTAATATACAATAATCCCATGGGAACCGATATTCATGAGCACTACCGCAAGATCAGGAAGATACTGGTCGTAATCCTTGTCTTAAACTGGGCCGTGGCCCTGGCCAAGATAATTTACGGCTTAAGCAGCCGCTGCGAAAGCATGGCCGCCGACGGCTTCCACTCCCTCTCTGACGGCGCCTCCAACATCGTGGGGCTAATCGGGATACATTTCGCCTGCCAGCCCGTGGATAAAGACCATCCTTACGGGCATAGAAAATACGAGACCTTCTTCTCCCTGGGCATCGCGGCCCTCTTATTTATCCTTGCCTTTAATCTTGCCAAAGGCAGTATACAGCGTTTCAATAATCCGGATGTGGCCAGGGTCAATATAGAAAGTTTTATAATAATGCTTGGCACCATGGCGGTTAATTTCTGGGTTATGAACTACGAGCGCAAAAAAGGCAAGTTACTGCAAAGCGATATCCTGACTTCCGACGCCATGCACACCAAAGGGGATATCTTTACTTCCATATCGGTAATAATCTCGCTTATAGTGATAAAGATGGGCTTCCCCGTGATCGATCACATAGCAACCATTATCATATCCTTATTCATCGCCCATGCCGGATATGAGATAATGAAGCAGGGCCAGGCAGTGCTCTGCGACACTGCCGCTATACTTGACGTTAAGCAAATAACCGATATAGTATTAAGGATCAAGGGGGTGAAAACCTGCCATAAGATCCGCAGCCGGGGCAGGATAGATGATATTTATATTGACCTGCATGTGCAGGTTGATCCGGATATGCACATTGATAATGCCCACCGGATAAGTTACCGTATTGAAGAGGCGATCAAATCGGAGATACCTGGAATAGCCGATGTGGTGGTGCACATGGAGCCCAAAGAGGATTAGCTATACTCACGAACACCAAGTTTACGAATAATTACAACACAGATGTCAAACAGGAGACATAAAAGGATAAAAATATCCCCGTATCGGTTGTAAAAACTTCTGCCTGCCGGTAAACAGATCTCCGCGCTGCTAAAACCCCTGACGAATATCTCCTTACCTCCGGTATCCCGCACCGGCGAAATTATCCTTCCCCAGGGATCAACGAACCCGGATATCCCCGTATTAGCCGCACGGGCCAGATACACGCGGTTCTCTACCGCCCTGAACACTGAAGCGGAAAAATGCTGAGCTGCCGCGCTGGTTTCCTTATACCATGCGTCATTAGTAATATTCACCAGAAACTCCGCCCCATTTCTAACGAACCGGCGGGATAGCTCGGGGAAGAGATCCTCAAAACAAATAAGCACGCCGAACTTAGCCGGCTTGTCAAAGATCGTATACTCTTCTCCGGGCTGGATATCCCCTATGGGGGCAATAGTCTGCAAAAAGGGGAATGTTTTTTTAAGCGGTATAAATTCTCCAAAAGGAACCAGGTGCAGCTTGTGATAAATTTCTACCGGCTCACCTGACTTATCAATAAATAAAGCGCTGTTAAAATAGTTCCCCCGGGTACGCGAAACCGCGCCCGCCAAAAGGTCAATATTCAGCGCTCGGGCCAAAGAAAAAACCTGCTCAAATACCGCCTCATCCTCCCCTAAAATCCCGGGCACAGATGCCTCAGGCCAAATGATCAACGAGGGTTTATTTTTAGCCGATTCAAAAGTCAATTCTTTGTATCTATTCAGTATAAAATCGCGCGCGGAAATATCCCATTTTAGATACTGGGGGATATTGCCCTGGATTACCGCTACCCTTACCGTTGCCTTATCGGTTCTACAGGTTGAGCCCCGGTTTAATTTATAAAATCCGTAAGCTAAAGACAAGATCAATATTGCCCCGCAGATCAAAGAAATCCTAGATTTCATCTTGCCGCGCCAAATAAGATAAAGCGCGGCATTAAAGAAAACCACCAGGAAAGAAATCCCCCAGACGCCGCTTATATCGGCTAACTGGATAACCGCTAAATTCTTGTATTGCGAAAACCCGATCAGCGCCCAGGGGAAACCGGTTAAGAGATGGCTGCGCGCGTATTCGAGCAGGACCCAGGAGGATGGGATAAAGAACAGGCAGCAGGCAGCAGGCAGCAGGCAGGCAAAAGAAAAGATTAAACCAAAAAATCCAAAATACATGGATAGATACAAAATCAAAATAACGGTGCCTAAAAGGGTGACATGCACTAACCAATAAATAGTAAAACCCCAGAAAATAACTCCGCAGATATACGCTAAAAGGAAGTCTTGTAATCCGGATTTATTGCGCAGCCTAAAAAATAACGGTAGAAAACCAAACCAGGCCAGAATTGATAAATTACAGGAAGGAAAAGAAAAACTTAAGAGCAGGCCGGAAAGAATTGCTAAAAAAACACCTTTTTTCATCTACTATCTACCGTGACATTTCTTGTACTTGATCGGGATCCCTGTCGCGGGGTCTTTTGCTCCGCACGGGCAAGGGTCATTACGCCCGACTTTAGGCTGATTGGATTGCGTGGAGACAGGCGCCTGCTTATTTGGGATAGCTGTTGATTCGGGGATAATCTCTTGAGCCGCAGTAGCTTCAAATTGAGATAATTCCGCGTGTTTCATCTCTTTGGGCAGGGAGCTGAAAACCCCGCGCAGCCTCTCCGGCTTAGCCGGCTGCAACTTAAAGATAGT
>SCRK01000183.1 GCA_004298075.1 bacterium
TCCTTCTTTATGGTCCTGGCCGGCTTGGCCTTGATGCTCTTTGGCGCGGCTGCCGCGGGAACGAAAACCTGATGGCCCGCCGGCTGCCTCTTGAACCTGGATGAGATAAACCTGACCAGGTTAAAAACAAGAAAAATAAGTATTAAAACTGATACCGTAAATATAATTATTTTTTTAAATACAGGCGCGGGCCGCATCGCTCCGAGCTTAAGCGAGGCATCCTTAATGAATGAAGAGGCGGGCTTTTTTTCAACCCTCTCTCCTATATCCCTGCCGATAACGGCATTTAATACCGGTTTGTGCTGCTGGCTGGTTTCACCGATGAACTCTTTGGGGTCAAGGCCCAGGTAATTGCAATAGATCTTGATAAAACTTTTAAGATAGACTGGGCTTAAGTCCGAAATACTATCCCCCTCGATCGCCCGCAGCACATTAAAATGGATCTTGGTCTTCTTCTGGATATCCTCTAAAGAAAGCCCTCTCTCCTGGCGGATCTTTTTCAGGCGGGCACCAGCTGTTTCTAAGTTCATACTTTCTCCGCTCCTTTTCCTCCGGTCAAGTCCCTAAGCCAGGCCTCCCGGTCAACCAGTATCCTGCGCGGCTTACTTCCTTCAAAGGGCCCGACTAGCCCCTCCATCTCCATGGTATCGATGATCCGCGCCGCACGGGTGTAACCTAAACGCATGCGCCTCTGCAATATGGAGACCGATGCCTGGTTGCTCTCCATGATCACGCGCACCGCTTCATCATAAGCTTCATCCTTTTCCCCATTGGATAAATTGCCTTTTTGCTGCTCTTTAAGGATATCATCATCATAAACCGGCGCCCCTTGCGCCTTAATAAAATCTACCACCCTCTCGATCTCGGCATCCTTGACCAATGCCCCCTGGATACGGACCAGATCCTCTTTGCCCGGCTGCAGGAAAAGCATGTCCCCTTTGCCTAATAGTGTCTCGGCTCCGTTCATATCCAAGACTGTGCGCGAATCAACTTTGGAGGCGACCTTAAAAGATACGCGCGCGGGCAGGTTAGCCTTGATCACCCCGGTGATCACATCCACGCTTGGCCGCTGCGTAGCTAAGATCAAATGTATGCCCACCGCGCGCGACAGCTGCGCTAAGCGGGTGATCGCGTTCTCGATCTGGTCGCGCGCCACGCTCATCAGGTCGGCGAATTCATCCACGATAACTATGATATAAGGGATCTTCTCCTGTTTTTCATTATAAGCCTCGATGTTCCTGGCGCCCACCTTGGCTAAAAGCTGGTAACGATCTTCCATCTGGCCGACTACCCAGTTAAGCGCGACTGCCGCCTTCTTGGCATCGGTAACCACCGGGCATAAAAGATGCGGCAGGCCGTTAAAAGGCATGAGCTCGACCATCTTCGGGTCGATCATCAGGAATTTAAGGTCATTGGGCGACTCCCTGAAAAGCAAAGACAGGATGCAGGTATTCACGCATACGGTTTTCCCGGAGCCGGTAGTGCCGGCGATCAAAAGATGCGGCATATCATCCAGGTCCCCGAATACGGACCTGCCGGTGATATCTTTACCTAGAGCCAAAGTCAAAGCTGATTTTTGCTTATGATACTCCGCAGAGGTCAGTAGATCCTTGATACAGACCAGGCTGCTGTGTAAATTAGGGACCTCTACTCCTACCCTTCCCTTACCGGGAATAGGGGCGATGATCCTCACCGACTGGGCTTTGATCGCCAGGGCAATATCATCGCTTAATGCTTCTATACGGTTGATCTTTACTCCCGGGGCAGGCTCAAGCTCGTAACGCGTGATCACCGGGCCGCGTATAATATCCGTGACTTTGGCCTCGATCCCAAAATCCTGTAACGTATCCTCAAGTATCCGGGCGCTTGCTTCAAGATCCTCCTTCATTTGCCTGGTATCCGGCTCAGGCGGCTGATCCAATAGATCAACGGAAGGCAGATGATAATCCCCGATCTTCAACTCCTGCGGTTTAACTTTTATCTGCTCTGATTGCGGCTTATTCTTGATCTGGATCTTGGGCCGCGACTGCGCTGCCTCGGGAATGAATATTTTCGGTTTAGAGGGAAGGTCATCCTTTTTAGCCGCGGGCTCTTTAACGCGCACCTGCGTTGCCTTCTGCCTGTTAGAAAAATTAAACAGCCCGGAAAAAACAGATCTTAATCTCTCAAATGCCTTCAGGAAAAGCGATGAAATAAGTATCTCGGTTACCAAAGCAAGCGAAAGGATGATAAAGGTAATAAAAATAATGAAGCCGCCTAAGCGGCTAAAATACGTGGTTATGAAATTAGAGGTAAGCGCTCCCAGGAAACCGGCGGTGTGGAATCTCAAAGGGCCGTTGCTTAGGTTGAACATCCCGATAAGCGAGCTTATGGAAACCAGCAGCACGAACATTCCGAGGATACGGGGGATGCTAAGATAAGGCTTATCCTGGCGGAAATATTTTATCCCCAGCATAATGACCAGGGCCGGTATGATAAAACTGGAGATAGCGCCAAAAAGGAAAACGATCACGTTCGCCAGATTGGCGCCAAAGATACCTAATAAATTTTTTGGGGGAAAATTAGGATGCGAGGTATAAAACACAAGGTCAAGGCGGTCAAAACGGACAAGGCTGGCTAAAATCATCAGCCCTGCTGCTACTAAAATAACGCCTTTAACCTCATTTAATCTTCTTTCTCTCACTTTGCCGATGACTCACTGGATTAACTGGCTTGCTCCGCCTGTTTCTTGCTTAAATTGATCCGACCCAGCTCATCTATGCCGATGACCTTGACCTTGAATTCGTCGCCGACCTTGACCACATCTTCAACCTTCTTCACGAAAGTCGCGGACAACTCGGAAACATGCACCAGGCCTTCTTTGCGCGGGGCGATCTCTACAAACACCCCAAAGGGCATGATCCGCTTTACCTTGCCTATATAGATCCTGCCGACCTCAACATCCTCGGCGATCGCCTTGATCATTTTAATCGCCGCCTCCGACTTGGCGGCATCGGTAGAGCCGACCAAAACAGTCCCGTCATCATTGATATCGATGCTGGCTCCGGTAGCGGCAATGATCGCCTTGATATTCTTGCCTCCCGGCCCGATCAGTTCGCCGATCTTTTCGGTATTGATCTTGATCACGTCTATGCGCGGGGCAAAACTGGAAAGTTCCTGGCGCGGGGTGCTTAAAGCGGAACTTATCTTATCTAGAATAAACAACCTTGCTTCTTTGGATTGCTCAAGGCACTTCTTTAATAGCTCCAGGGATATGCCGTTGATCTTCAGATCCAGCTGCACGGCAGTAACCCCGCTACGCGTTCCGGCAACCTTAAAATCCATATCTCCGAAATGATCCTCTAATCCGGCTATGTCGGTTAAAATAACCTCTTTTTTGCCTTCTTTAACCAGGCCTAAAGCAACACCACCGACAGCTTCCTTGATCGGCACCCCGGCGTCCATTAATGATAAGGAGGCGGCACACACCGAAGCCATACTGCTGGAACCGTTGGATTCCAATATCTCGGAAACCACCCTTACAGTGTAAGGGAATTTTTCTTTTGAGGGCAT
>SCRK01000184.1 GCA_004298075.1 bacterium
GAGAAAATCCGCCTTTATTACAGCGGGTCCTGCCACTGCGGCACCCTGCCGTCCTCACTGGCGTTGCGGGCGGCAGGGGACCCGCCTCCGTGTCACCCGCTGAATATAAAGACATATATTTATCAAACTGATTGTAAATCAAAGGTGTGGAAACCTTAATTCTTGGACAAACTAAAATGAACCACAGCTTGAGTTTATCTAGCGAGGTTACGGGTTTGATCTTTTCCCCCCGGCCCCTTCCTAACGCGAACTTATCCCCGGCCACGAAGAAAGGAACATCGCTGCCTAATTCAGCCGCTAACTTTACCAGCTTTGTTTCCGGCAAATTCAACTCCCAAAACTTGTTTAAGCCTAAAAGCACGCTGGCGGCGTTTGAAGATCCTCCTCCCAGGCCGGCGCCTACGGGAATGCGTTTTTTTATCTCTATCTCCACGCCAAAGCTCAACTTAAGCGCCTGTTTTAATAATGCCGCCGCGCGAAAACAAAGATTATTTTTATCTTTGGGCACCTGCCGGCTGTCACATTTTATCTTGATCTGGCTGTCTTTACGTTCCCTAAGGACAATGGTGTCCTTTAAGTCAATACGGCAAAATAAAGTGTTCAGATTGTGGAAATTATCACCGCGCTTGTTTAAAACCTGTAAATAGAGATTTATTTTGGCGAAGGATTCAAGGAGTAAAGAAGGACGGGAGCGCTTCATTAACTTGTTTTAAGCTTTTAGGAGAGGCCGGATAAAACCGCCTTTTCTATATCCTGGCCGGTCAGGTTATATTCCTTCAAAAGCTCCGCCGGCTCGCCGGATTGGCCGAAGCGGTTGCGGATGCCCAGGCAGATGACCTTTTTGGGGAAATTCTCGGAAACCACTTCCTGCACTGCCGAGGCTAGACCCCCGACAACATTATGCTCTTCACATACAACTATAAGTTTGGTCTCCCTGGCGCTTTTTAGGATGATCTCGTTATCCAGGGGCCGGATGGTATGCATATTTATTAATCGCGCCTTAATGCCTTTTTGCGCCAGGCTCTTTACCGCCAGAAGCGCTTCGCTGGTCATCACCCCGCAGGCAATAATTGCCACATCATTTCCGCTGGTTAAGGTTTGCGCCTTGCCTAATTCAAATCCTGCTTTATTTTCAATGGTGGTGATTTTAGGCCTGCCCAAGCGGATATAAAATGGGCCGGGGTTATTTGCCGCGGCATACACGGCATCGGCGGTCTGCGGGCCGTCACAGGGGACAATTATATTCATGTTCGGCAGCACGCGCATCAGCGCTATATCCTCCAAGGCCTGGTGGCTGGCGCCATCAGGCCCGACGGTGATCCCGGCATGGGTAGCCACGATCTTGACATTAAAATTATTATAGCTTATGGAGGTTCTCACCTGGTCCCAGGCGCGGCCCGAGGCAAAAACCGCGAAGGTGGAAACAAAAACAGTTTTGCCGCAACTGGCTAACCCTGCTGCCGCGGCCATCATATTCTGCTCGGCTACCCCGAAATTAAAGAATCTGCCGGGAAATTCTTTGGCAAAAAAACAGGTCTTGGTCGAGCAGGATAGATCGGCATCCAAGACAACAACATTCTTATCTTTCCTGCCCAACTCTAATAAAGCCTGGCCGTAAACATCCCTTTGATAAAGCTGCTCTGCCATTACCTTAATTCCTCTAAGGCCTTAGCCGCCTCTTCCTTGGTGGGCGCGCGGCCGTGGAAACCCGCGACATTCTCCATAAAAGATACCCCCTTGCCCTTTACCGTGCGGGCAATGATTATGCTGGGCTTGCCTTTTACGGATTTTGCCTTTTCATACGCCGAAAGGATATCCTGCATATTGTGCCCGTCTATCTCAATGGTGTTCCAGCCAAATGCCTGCCATTTTGCCGAGAGGGGCTCTAAGTTCATAACATCTTTAACTTTTCCGTCTATCTGAAAACCGTTATAATCCAGGATGGCGCAGAGGTTGTCGGCGGAAAAATGAGCCGCTGCCATGGCTGCCTCCCAGATATTCCCCTCCTGCGACTCTCCGTCTCCCAGCAGCACATAAACCCGGTAATCCTTTTTGTCCACCTTTGCCGCCAGGCTCATGCCCAATGCCACTGAAAGCCCCTGGCCCAACGATCCGGAGGCGGATTCGATCCCCGGGGTGCCGCGGTCAGGATGCCCCTGGAGTTTGGAACCTAATTGACGCAAGGTCAATAATTCTTCTTTGGGAAAATATCCTGTTTCAGCTAATACCGCGTACCACAGCGGGCAGCAATGGCCTTTGGACATATGGAAACGGTCCCTGTCAGGCCATTGGGGATTTTTGGGGTCAAAACGTAAAACGTTGAAATATAAAACGGTGACCAGATCCGTCGCCGATAAGCTTCCTCCCGGATGGCCGCTACCCGCCCGGGCAAGCATTTCAATGATCAGGCGCCGGATCTCTTTTGCCTTATCTTCTAATTCCGCTACCGTTAGTTGCTTATTTGCCATTGGTGAGCTTAAAGAGTTTTTCTTTTACTTTTTTCTGGTCTGCGTCTAATTTCAGGGATTTATCCCAGTTTAATCTGGCGTTATCACGGTTGCCTAACTTTAAATAAACATCCCCCAGATGGTCATACACCTCCGGGTTGCTTAAAAGGGATGCCGCCTTTTCAAGCTGGCTTAAGGCATCCTTGAACTTTCCCTTTTTAAAATAGAACCATCCCAGGCTGTCGATATAAGCCCCATTTTCCGGATCAAAGCTCAGGGCTTTCCTGATCATCGATCCTGCCTTATCGATATTCCTGTCCTGCTCCAGGTAAAAATAACCCAGGAAATTCAGGGCCTCGTGATAATCGGGTTTCAATTTAAGAGCGATTTTAAGCTCTTTTTCTGCCAGGCCGTAATCTTTGGCTTCATAATAAACGTTGGCCAGGTAAAAATGGGCCTCGGCGTCACGCGGCGCCATTCCGGTGACCAGCTTAAAAATTCCTTCCGCTTCCTTTAATTTTTTGCGCTGCAGATAGATGAGGCCCAGGCTTCTGTAGATCTCGATATTTTCCGGCTCAAGCTTGCTGGCATTCTTAAGCGCCAGCTCATACTCTTGGGCAGCGAGCTCCTGTTTATTCTGGCTGGCATAAACCAAGGCCAATACCGCGTGCGGCTCTACTGCCTCGGGAGCAAGTACAGCCGCCTGATTCAACTCGGTGATCGCCGATTCAGCATCGCTCTTTTTAATAAAAGCCGACGCCA
>SCRK01000185.1 GCA_004298075.1 bacterium
CACAGGCTGTTCTTTGAGGAGTTGATTATAGAAAGAAATCCCGTCGCCGCGGAATTCAAAAAGTAGTTTAATGCAATAGGTGATCTGGTAGACATCGCCTTTAGCGATGTAATCGCGGATCGCCTCAATATTGGAGCCATATTCCTGCCGGGTGATGTTCAAACGCAGATCCTGAGGAAAGCCACCGCGGCCTGAACGCGGACTGATGGCATTCTCTCTCCGGGGAGCTTGATATATCCCCACATAAATAAGAGGAAAATCATACTGCTTATCTTTACGCAGTTTATCTTCAAAGCAATAGCCGGCTTCGTAGGAAAAGAAACCCGCTAGATAATATCCTTCCCGAAGGGCGCGCTCCATATCCTGAAAACACGCCTTAAATGAAGAAGGATGATAACAGGATATGACGCGCTGCGGGTCCTGGAATAATAGTGGTTTTCTTTGGAATTGGATTAAAACTTTCATGGCCTTTACTTTAGGGGTCTGGGTGCCCGAAAAACTTAATGGACTAAAGGTCATGACCCGAATGGTTGAGCTACTTAGATTATAGGCGTGAATACGATTATATCAAGGAATATTTGGAAAGAGTTGTATAAAACGTCTACGATTCTACGATTTTCTTACAGTAGGTTAGAGCAGAAGGACATATCGTCGACGTACTGACAATTCCAATCAGATTGACCAGTAGCCGGATAATAGCGAAGCCAGATATCATATTGTCTAGAGGCATTTGGAGTTTTCCCTCCACTGGCACATCTGAAGGCAACAAGTTCCACCCAGTTTGTAGCTGGATTAACATAATATTTGTAGAAATCGGTGGAACGACAAGTATTATCTACTCCCACGTCGGCATTCCGTATATTGGTCATATCACTATTCTCCAGCCAATATTGGTGAGCAAGAGTTCTCATAGTGTCTATATGTAATCTGGCTTCGGCAGTTCGCCCCCTTTCGACCATAAGAGCGTATTGGGTAATACCTACTGCTGCCAGTATTCCCACAATGATGATGACGATTATAATTTCAATTAATGTAAATGATCTTGACGAGAATTTTGAAAAGAAGATAGGGGTTTTATCCTTGTGCATGTGAATAGTTTACGCCCCCCATTTTTTTTGTCAACGAATTTCTTAAAAACCATAAAACCATAGACGCTTTATCTAATTAGAACATATTCAACGACTTAAGCAATTAATATTTATCTTGGCTGCCCTTTTCTCCGCGGCATATAACGACCACCTTCTTTAATCAGTTTCTTTATAAATTCTTTATCGCCTTGCGGGCTTTCCAACTCCTGGAATGCTTTTTCTTCTTCGCTATCAAAATTACGTAGGAATTCCTTATATTTTTCTTGCCTTGTATTTGACTCATTGCCGAAATCTTTATATAGTGGGTCCTCAAAGGTAATACCATCGTGGAAGCCCGAACAATAAAAACGACTGCTGCTGTAAGGATAATTTTGCGCCTCCAGAACAACATTTGCTTGCACGGGATTCCTTTCAATATATCTACCGCAAATAATAAGATACTTTTCTTTTTGTACCGGCTGCAATTTAAATCTTCCTTGCCAGAGAAAACCTGAACCATGGTAGGTCTTGTGGTGGTAATGCGTATATGCGCGCGCTAAGCCTGCCATAAACTTTGAAGTGTTTTCCGGTGTCTCAATCTCAAACAGAATATGATAATGGTTGTTCATAATAACCCAATGATAGAGCTTTATGGCAAACTGATTGCGGTAATCTTTTAGCAACCTGATAAAATGGCCATAGTCGTTTTGGGTACGGAATATCGGAATCCGGGCATTGCTTCTATTAAAAGCATGATAGGCTAAAGAACCAGTTAATTGATGTCTCCGTGCATAGGAAGGCATTTTATCCCTTTCTACTTACAACAGACGCAAGAAAGGGCAAAATCTAACAGGGATTATTAAAGGAGAGCATTAATTCTAGAACTAACTGTATTATAAAGGGTTGTATAAAACGTCTACGATTTTAGATTTACTCGGAATTACCCTGTATAATTTACCACGGCCGACCAGGTAAGCCAAAACATGTATCAGTTCCATCCTCCCCATACCAGCAATACCACGTATCTGTGGTCGAGCAGGTGGGACAGAATTTCAGCATAAGGGTATATTTTCTACTATTCGGGGTCTTTCCTCCGCTATCGCACCTAGCGCTTGCGATATACCCATACGTTGCTCCCATACCCGGAGACCAATAATTATAGAAGTTAGAAGAATCACAAGCAGTTGCTCCTAGATACTCGTTAGTTACACCAACAAAAGTGCCATTCTCCAAATAATATTCGTAAGCAAGCTTGCGCATAACTCCTATACGCACTTTAGCTTCAGCAGTGCGGGCTTTCTCAACTGTAAGGGAATATTGACTGATGCCTACTGCCGCAAGTATACCTATGATGATTATGACTATTATAAGCTCTATGAGGGTAAAACCGCGCTTCTTATTGGGATGGGCTAGTGGGGTTCCTTCTTCAGAGAGAGAGAGAGAGAGAGAGTCGGTATTACTTTGCTTGGTTTACTGGCTTTTAGGATGGGAAGCATTATAACTTATAGGATTAAGTTACGATTTCTTTAATGAATTATACCACTCTGTAATATATGCGCAATATTTATTTTATAGACGACATAGGTTACATTTTAGACCGCGGAGATAGGAAATGGGGTCTGACCCCATTTCTGACCCCATTTCAGAGGCTTGACTCGATGCCGAGGGGTGACGTAGAAGAGGTAAAAGGAATGAGGGAGATTATTCGTAACGCAATGCCTCGATAGGATCCAATTTGCTTGCTTTTTGCGCCGGCCAGAGGCCAAAGATTATGCCTACTACCAGAGAGAATGTCGTGGCCACGATTATGGGAGCTAAAGAGATCTTCACGGACCAGCCGGCAAATAAAGTGATCAGCATGGAAATACCCGTGCCCAAAGCAATGCCTAATATGCCTCCGATAAAGGACATTAGCGCCGCTTCAATGAGAAACTGCACCAATATGTCTTTA
>SCRK01000186.1 GCA_004298075.1 bacterium
CCTGCCGCATTTTCATCGATAAGCAGATCGATTATATGCCTGGTGGTCAACGGGTCAAGCCCGGCAGTAGGCTCATCCAAAATAAGGACATCCGGGTTAATGATCAGGGTTGAGGCGATGGCTACTTTGCGTTTTTCCCCCACGCTTAATTGATGCGGCGGCCTTTCAAGCAATCCCTGGATACCCAAGCTCTCCACAAGCATTTCCAGGCGTTTTAAGGTCCGGCCCTTTTCCAAACCCAGCTGTAAAGGCCCAAAAATAATATCCTCTTTGACCGTCGGGCAAAACAACTGCGCGTCGGGATTCTGAAAAACAAAACCTACCCTGCGCCTGAAATCACGCGAAAAATTTTGATCCCAAAATATCTTTTCATTCAGCTCTATCCCGCAGAAACTTACCCCTCCCTTATCCGCGAAAATAAGCCCATCGAGCATCTGCAGGAGGGTGGATTTGCCGGAACCGTTGGCGCCGATAACGCTTACTTTTTGCCCTTTGCTTATCCCGATATCTATGCCGCGTAAGGCGGGGAATCTTCCCAGGTATGAGAAATAAACATCCTTTAGCGCGAAGATCAGGTCATCCATAACATAACCAGGGATAAGGCCGCTACGCTAAACAGCCAAAGCCAGTCCTTAAACCCCGCCTTAAATTCATTCAATACCCTGGCCTCACCCGTGTAACCCCGGGAAAGCATGGCACTATATACTTCTTCATTAAGCTTTAATGAGCGGCTCCAGAGAAAAGCGATATTCCAGGCCACGATACTCTGTCCGCTTTTGTAATACACCGCTGTGCCGACCCGGCTTTTGATCGCCCGATAGGTATCCTCGATCATCCCCACAAATAGATAAATATAACGATAGCATATCCCCAGGGTCATCACAAAGACCTGCGGTATTTTAAAAACACGCAGTGTCTTCAACAATTCAAAATGCCAGGTGGTAATGGTCAAGAGCACGGCAAAGGAGACCGAAGCAGCCACGCGCATGATAAAGGTAAGCCCCGCAGCCAATCCCTGGCGGGTGATTATCAATTTAATCCCCAGGATATTCCAGGCGGTTAGGGCTTCTCCGGGCGTGAATTTGCTAAATAATGACGGAATGGCAATGAACAAGGCGAAGAGCGGGATGAACACCCAGGTGCGCTTCAGGAAAAACCCCAAATTTATCCTAGAGGCTAACGCGAGGATGATGCTTAAGCCGTAAAGAAAAAACAGAGCCGGGATACTTCGGGCAAAGAGCACCTGGATGATAAACAACAGGAAGGTAATTGATTTTATCCTCGGGTCAAGCTGCTGCAGAAACCCGCTTTGCTGGGCATAATCCTGCGCGAAGATCGAATCTTTCAAAAATGATAGAGCGCCCATGATAGAGCGCTCTATGAAATTATTGTTCTTACGCACCGGGGTTAATCGCCTTTCTTTGACAGGACCTTACCTATAATTAAGGCCAGCAGGACAACAACAACTATGCCTATCGCGGCTGATATTATATAGGCAAAACTTAAACTGGGCAAACCTTTTTCTTCCCAGCCTTTAAATGCATAATCAGGTATCGGGGCATGCCAAAGGTTGGAAAGCTTGGGCGATTCGCCCCAGGCGCCCCCTGACTTAAAATATCTAGGCAACAATAACCCCAAGGGAGATAAAACGATCAATACTGCGATAACAACCCATAATTTAGCGCTGAGTTTCATCGCGACACCCCGCTTTCTTCAAGAAGTTCAGGGGAATGTTCTTGCAAATATTTGACTACCAAGGCGGTTACCAGCGCTTCAACCCATCCAAATAATAGAAGGTGTTCAACCGCCATTGCCGGCACAGCGACATTTAGCCCATATGGGCTGTAAAGCGGCTGCCCCCCGGCGGTATGATACAATAACGGCTGCAACCCGAATTCTACCCCTGTAAATAAAGCCGCGAGATTTAATGCCAGATAACCCGCGATCCCGGCTGCGATAACCCTCCTTCTGGAACCTACAGGCGCATTATAGCTGATCGCTTTATAGATATAATATCCCGCGAAAGGCATGACAAAAGCCATATTAAAACAATTGGCGCCTATGGCAGTAATACCGCCGTCTCCGAATAGCAGCGCCTGGATAACCAATGCCACGGTTATGGCAATACAGGCAGCCCATGGCCCAAGCAATATCGCAACCAGAACTGCCCCTACGGCATGCCCGGTTGAGCCGCCGGGTATGGGAATATTGAACATCATGATCACAAAGCTGAAGGCCGCCCCGATCGCCAACAGGGGCACCTGGCGCGCTTTTAGCGTCCTCTTGACGATGCGTGATGCAGCCGCCCACACCGGCAGCATGACTGCGTAAAAGAAACCGCATGTCCCCGGGCCTAAATATCCGTCTGGAATATGCATATTCTCCCCTTTCTAAAAAGTATATACACCGGTTAAAACCACAGAATCATTTGCATCG
>SCRK01000187.1 GCA_004298075.1 bacterium
GATGAGAATGTCGCTCCGTGAATACCGTCGCGTCCGGTTGCCCCGCCCACTACTACAACCAGATCGCCGGTATTAGTTTGCTTAAAGGATTTATCTTTGGGCATGATGCCCACTGTGCCGCAATACACCAGGGGATTGCCCGCGAAATGTTCATGGAATAGGATCGCGCCGTTAACCGTAGGGATACCCATCTTATTGCCGTAATCGCGCACGCCGCTGACCACCCCCTTCATCACCCGCTTGGGATGCAGAGAACCGGTGGGAACTTTGTTAAAAGCCATATCCGGAGGCGCGAAACAAAACACATCGCTGTTCAAGATCGGCTTGGCGCCTAATCCGGTACCCATGGGGTCGCGGATCACACCGCCTATTCCGGTGTTAGCTCCGCCGAAGGGCTCAAGGGCCGAAGGATGGTTATGCGTCTCAACCTTAAAACAAATATTATTCTTCTCGTCAAATTTGATCACCCCGGCGTTATCCTTAAATACTGAAACGCACCAGGGCTTGTGCAATTCCTTGGTCACCTTCATGATCGTGGATTTAAGCAGGCTCTTGATACTTTTGTTGCCCAGTGCCGGGCTTGCCCCGTTTTCTTTGTAAGCGATATTCCCGCGGAAGGTTTTATGATAGCAATGTTCAGACCAGGTCTGGGCGACTGTTTCCAATTCGCAGTCAGTAGGATCGCGCTTAAGCTTGCGGAAGTGATCGCGGATGCAGCGCATCTCATTTAAATTCAGGAAGAGCTGGCCTCTTTTACTTATTTCCAGAAGTTTTTTATCCGTGGCAGAGAGCAGGTCAACCGTAACAAGGCTAAAGGAATAACCTGGCTGATGCCTGGTATCTTCTTCAGGGGCATTGCCTGAACTGATATGCTGGATCAGTTTGTTATAAAGCAATTTTTCGGAGATGGTTTTTAATTGAAGCGGAGAGATTTTCCCGTGGAGAATGTATTTTTTGGCGGTCTTGACCGACTCAACATCAGAGATCCCCAGGTCCCGGATACCCTTTAAAACCGATTCCTCAACAGGATCCATGACACCTGGGTTATAGGCGATCTCTACGATATGCTGCAGCGCAGAGGCGCGCACCGGCCTATCCGATAAGGCCGGGTGACCGGATTTCGGGGAGGCTTGCGGATCTCCGGATAAAATCTTATAATCCTGCGCTACTTTATCCGTTAAAAGCTCCTCGCAGATGCTGGCGACTTGGCCTTCGGCGAGATTTCCGGTGAGCAGATAAACCTGGATGGACTTAACCTCTTTAACGCCGCTTATCCCAAGGTCAAAAATATCCTTCCTTACACCCTGGCCGACAGCGTCAAAAATACCGGGTTTATCCACTACTTCTATTTTATACCGCATATCTATTAAAGAGGTTTTAAAAGGCAGGATAACCTAAATTACAAACCAACCTTATTAAAGATCTTATTTACGTTACGCAGGTAAAAATCCAGATCAAATATTTTGTCCAAGTCTCTGGCGGTTAAATATTTTGCCGCTTCCGGCACAGCTAAAAGATTATCTTTGAAGCTTCCTTCTCCTCTCCATGTCTGCATAGCTGCTTTTTGCACCAGGTCATACGCTTTAGGCCGGCTAAGGCCTTTATTCATTAAGGAGATCAGGACCCTCTGTGAGAAAATCAATCCGGATGTCTTTTCCAGGTTAGTCAGCATATTCTCCGGATAGACCCGCATACCTTCGGCTACTTCAATAAATTTATTCAGCATATAATCCAATGCCAGGGTGGAATCCGGAAAGATCACCCGCTCAACCGAAGAATGGCTGATATCCCGCTCATGCCAGAGGGTAACATTCTCCAATGCCGCCTGGGCATTCGCGCGGAGTATTCGCGCCAGGCCGCAGATACGCTCGCAGATAACCGGATTACGCTTATGCGGCATAGCTGATGAGCCCTTCTGCCCCTTGGCAAACGGCTCCTCAACCTCTAAAACCTCTGTCTTTTGCAAATGCCTTATTTCAGTGGCGAATTTTTCCAGGGATGCGCCGATCACCGCAAGGACAGCCATATATTGTGCGTATACATCCCTTTGTATTACCTGGGTGGCAATATTTACAGGCTTAAGGCCGAGCTTCTTACAGACATAACTTTCTACAAGGGGATCAATATTTGAGTAGGTTCCGACCGCGCCGGAGAGCTTGCCTACGCAAACCTCATTTTTGGCTTGTTTTAAGCGGGTCAGATTCCTGCGTGTTTCATCAAACCAAAGCGCCAGCTTCAAGCCGAAGGTGGTCGGCTCCGCGTGCACTCCATGCGTGCGGCCGACACAAGCCAAATATTTATAAGCATTGGCCTTTTTAGCCAAAACATTCAATAGCTTTTCCAGGTCTTCGATCAATATATCCGAGGCGGACTTCAACTGCACCCCTAGCGTGGTATCCAAGACATCTGAAGAAGTAAGCCCCATATGCAAATACTGGGCGTCCTTCCCTATATATTGGGCAACATTAGAGACAAATGCCACTACATCATGTTGTGTCTTCTCTTCTATCTTTTTTATTTGGGAAAGGTTGAACTTTGCTTTTTTCTTTATGCGGCTGACTGCTTGTTGCGGGACCTGTTTTTGCTTAGCGAGAGATTCCAAAACGAGTATCTCGATGGCGAGCATGGTGTTGAATTTGAATTCCTCCTGCCAAATTGCGGACATCTGCGGCAGGCTGTAACGTGCGATCATCTTGAGCTCCCTTTTAATCTTTGAGGAAATATATTATAACAGAAAATCTGTTTTTGGCAAACGAAAAAGGGCAGGAGGGTGATTTATTTTATGCTTCAGCGACACGATGCAGGATTTCGGAAATAAAACTCTGGTATTTGAGCCCTGATTTTCTCGCTTTTTGCTTAATGGTTTCCAAATCGTAGCTGTTTAAGCGTATATTCAAGACAGCGTCTTTCTTCCTACGCTCAAGAGCCTCCACAATTGCATTATACTCTACCTTGCCTACTGGAACAAATTCCTCTAAGTGGTCCTCAATCCAGCGTTCCTGCTTAGTTAATTTTATTTTTCTCATCACGCCTCCTATCTTTATAAATCTTTTTAAGTTTGCGGCTAGGATATATTGTTTTTAAAAATATCCCTTCGGACTCAAAGACAAACGGCACCGCCCATACATATCCCTTATATTCGTATACTAGAACCCTTTGATTATCTCGACTGGAGTTCTTCTGAATGCCAAGAAATTTAGCCTGAATTATTTCTTCAAACGAGACTCTCCGCGTGCGCTTCAGACGCCTGCTCTTTAAAAGGCTCCACCTGACTTGTTTCATCTACGCTTGCGCAACGGATTGTATATACAATTGTATTACTTTATTTAATCTTGTCAAATCATTTTTTGTCCGTTTCGCTCCTCCCTTCTACAACAATTGACGAAGAAGGAGAAAAAATCTAACTAAAATTTATAAAGGCAAAAAGGGACAATATAAGGAATGACATATGAGGGGGTTATAGCGCTTTAGGGTGGCACCTGGGGGAACGTCCCCCGTCACCTAACTACAGAAATGGCGCACCAAAACACCCACTACTACTATCATCGTAATGGCAAGCCCATGTCCCCGCACCTGTATTTGCATAAAACCGCAAATAATAGTAGTAACGCGTAGACACATTTGGGGTCTTTCCTCCACTAGAACATCTGTGCGCATACAAATCTACCCAGGTAGATCCATCAGTAGCCCCTAGCCCGTAAGAATAAAAATCCGTAGAGTAACAATTGTCATCTACCCCTACATTGCTATTCTGCAAACCAGCCAATGTACCATTTTCTAAGTAATACTGGTAAGTAAGCTGGCGCATAGCGCCTATGCGAACTTTAGCTTCAACAGTACGAGCTTTTTCAACTATACTGGAATATTGAGTCATGCCTACTGCCGCAAGTATGCCCACGATGATTATTACAACGATTAATTCGATGAGGGTAAAACCTTGTCTCATGTTCCTTTCGTCTCCTTAACGCCTATTTTTCTTTTAAAAAGAATTAAGTATTGGGGATCCGGAATCGCACTATAATTATACACCTTAGTGCGATTAGGTGTCAATAATTAATAAACCATACCATAATAAGGTGTTAAACCTGATGGGTATATAGAAATGAATATACGGTTAGAGCTAGGTAAGAAAATTAGGGAATTGCGGGTAAGACGCGGCTATACCCAGGAAGATCTGTCTGAGATAGCTGATATTGACTATAAATATATCCAGAAAATTGAAGGTAAGAATCCACCTGCGCTAAAAATAGACACTATTGCCAAACTTGCCAAAGCATTCAAGGTAAAACCTGCCGAGTTGTTGAAGTTTTAATATTCCTGCAAGAGGACATCCTCCCTATTATCCCTTGTGATTACGAAAGCCGATTATCCTTCTTTCCTTTACTAGCGGCGGCTCTAACAATTGTTTAATCGCCTGGAATACGATCGCAAACTGCTTATCGTATTTTTTCTCCATTTCTTCGATCTTACGCCGGAGGCCTACATTGGTTAATAACATCCGTTTCAACTGAATAAATGCCCGCATGATCTGGATATTCACCTGTACAGCTATTTTGCTATGTAATACCCCTGATAACATAGCCACTCCTTGTTCAGTAAAAGCATAGGGAAGCTTACGGGTGCCGCCCCAACTTGATGTGCCAAATTGGCACATCAAGCTTTGAAGCTCTTCTTTAGTAAGCTGGAACATAAAATCCTCCGGAAATCTGTCAATATTACGCCTTACCTG
>SCRK01000188.1 GCA_004298075.1 bacterium
GCTCACCAACAAATACGCCGAAGGGTATCCTGACAGGCGCTGGTATGGCGGATGCGAATATGTCGATATCGTCGAGAACCTGGCCATTGAAAGGGCCAAAGCGATATTCGGGGCTGAGCACGCCAATGTCCAGGCGCATTCAGGTTCGCAGGCGAATATGGCGGTTTATTTCGCGGCGATTAAGCCCGGGGATACGGTCCTGGCAATGGATTTAGCTGCCGGAGGCCATCTTACTCACGGCCATCCGCATAATTTTTCCGGGATGTTCTTTAAGATGGTCGGCTACGGGGTGGACAGGAAAACCGAAACTCTGGATTATGACGCGATCATGGAACTGGCTAAAATACATAAACCAAAGATGATCTTAGCCGGGGCTTCAGCTTACCCAAGGATAATTGATTTTAAAAAGTTTCGCCAGATCGCCGATTCTGTCGGCGCCTATCTTTTTGTGGATATGGCGCATATCGCAGGGCTGGTGGCAGCGGGTGTTCATCCTTCTCCGGTGCCGTACGCGGAATTTGTCAGCTCTACCACGCATAAGACCTTACGCGGGCCGCGCGGAGGGTTTATTCTTTGCAAGAAAGAGTTTGCTAAAAAAATTGACAGCCAGATCTTTCCCGGATTACAGGGCGGGCCTTTAATGCATGTTATCGCTGCCAAGGCAGTGGCATTTCGCGAGGCAATGACCCCGGAATTCAAACAATACCAGATCCAGCTGGCTAAAAATGCCGTAGAGATGGCCAGGGCTTTGGAGGAGAGGGGTTTTCGTATTGTTTCCGGCGGTACAGATACGCATTTGATGCTCGTAGATCTGAACCCTAAGAATATCACCGGAGTGGATGCCTCCCGTATACTAGGTGAGGTGAATATCACGGTGAATAAGAACCTTATCCCCTTTGATGAAAAGGGCCCGGCAGTAACCAGCGGTATTCGCCTGGGTACCGCGGCAGTAAGTACGCGTAAAATGAAAGAAGATCAGATGCGTAAGATCGCCGAGCTGATCAACGCGGCATTAGAAGACCACGGTGACACAGAAGAAATAGCCAGGATCAAAAAAGAGGTGATCGCCTTAACTAAGAAATTCCCATTGTACCCGGAGTTGTTAAAGTGAAAAAGAAAAAGCTTATAGATAAACGTCCCAGCTGGGACCAATATTTCCTGGAGATGGCAGCTCTTGTTTCTAAAAGATCCACTTGTTTGCGCCGCAGCGTGGGAGCTGTCCTGGTAAGGGAGAAAAGGATCCTGGCCACCGGTTATAACGGCGCGCCTAGCGGGTTAAAACATTGTATCGAGGTCGGCTGCATGCGCCAGAAGTTGAAAATCCCCTCCGGAGAACGCCATGAATTATGCCGCGCCTTGCACGCGGAGCAGAACGCGCTTATCCAATCATCCCTGCATGGGATAAGCGTAAAAGGGGCCACCCTTTATGCCACTAACCAGCCTTGTGTCATTTGCGCTAAGATGCTGATCAACGCCGGGATAAAAGAGATCGTCATTGCCCAGGGTTACCCGGATAAGCTGGCTATGGATTTTTTAAAGCAGGCAAAGATAAAAGTAAGGAAAATATGAGATGCCCGTTTTGCGCTCATAAAGAGGACAAGGTCGTTGACTCCCGCGCTACCGCCGAGGAATCGGCAGTCAGGCGCAGAAGGGAATGTTTAAAATGCGGCAAACGTTTTACTACCTATGAATATGTCGAAGAGGTTTCTTTATTGGTAATTAAGAAGGACGGCCGCAGGGAGGCTTTTGACCGCAAGAAGATATTAGCCGGGATAATCCGCGCCTGTGAGAAGAGGCCGGTGAGCGTTGAAAAGATGGAGGAGATCGTCACGCAGGTTGAGCGGCTGATCCAGAAAAAAAGCGACCGGGAGGTTTTATCAAGCAAGATAGGGGAGCTGGTGATGGAGAAGCTCAAATCCATAGATGATGTCGCCTATGTGCGTTTTGCCTCAGTGTACAGGCAATTCAAGGATGTGGGGCAGTTTATGGTGGAGCTGAAGGATATTCTGGGTAAAGATAAGAAGAGGAGATCGGGTTAGGGGGTCCTGCCTGCTAACCGAATTATAGTTTGGATGGAGAAGAATATATGATCGAAATGGAGTTAAATAAAATTGTCATTGATGAGAAGAGGCATGACCAGCTGATCGCTTTAAAGGAAAAAGGCGGCACAAGGGTCCTGCCGATCATAATCGGTTTGAGTGAGGCCTCAGCCATAAAATTAAAGATCAGCGGTTTCAACCCTCCGCGGCCGATGACGCACGACTTGATCTACACGATGCTTAATGACCTTCAGGCAACTATTGATAAGGTGATCATCGATAAGCTGGAGGAGAGCACCTTTCACGCCAAGATCATCATTAAAACCTCTAGCGGCGAGCTAAAGACCATTGATGCCCGGCCAAGCGACAGCATTGCCTTAGCCGTGAGGTTCCACGCCCCCATATTCGTTGAGGACGAGATCATCAATAAATCAGAGATGTTTAATCAAGACAAGTAAACTGTGGCGCTGAAATTCTCCGACAAAGTTAAAGAGACCTTAAATCCGGTTTATGATTTTGCCAGGTCAAGAAAGGTAAAATTATACCTGGTGGGCGGAGCTTTGCGCGACCTGATCCTGAAGCGCAAAAAGGATAACCCTGATTTTGATTTTTGCCTTAAAAGCGGCGCTTTAAGTTTTGGCCGTAAATTAGCCGTCCATTTAAGAGCCGCTTTCGTACTCTTGGACGAGGAGCATGGCGCCTGCCGCCTGGTAAAAAAACTGGATGGGAAAATTTATACCTTTGACCTTACTGATTTCCGCGGCCCCACCCTGGAGAATGACCTCCTGCACCGTGACTTCACCATCAACTCCCTGGCCCTTGACCTAAAGGATGTTTTTTCGGATAAAGACCTGAACGCCGCGATCATTGACCATTATCGCGGCAGGGAGGATCTGAAGCGCAAAATAATCAGGGTTACGCATAAGAATTCTTTTCCGGAAGACCCTTTAAGGATCATGCGCGCTTTTAGTTTCAGCTGCATGCTCGGATTTTCCGTGGACAAGGAAACACTGCGCTTGGCAAAAAAAGATAAAAGCAGGATAAGCAGCGTCTCTACCGAACGCCTGCGCGATGAATTGTTCAAGATATTTGAGAGCGCTGAAAGCCATACTGCTCTGGTCACCTTGGATAGATTGAAGATCCTGGAGATAATTTTTCCTGAGATAAAGCCCATGCGCAATATCGGCCAGGGCCCTTACCATCACCTGGATGTCTGGCAACATACCCTGGAGACATTAAAGCAGTTTGAATTACTGCTGCCGCAAGCCGGGAAAAACGCGCGGATAAAACAGTATCTTGATGAGGAGATTTCCGGCCTGCGCAGGAGGGTGAGCTTGCTTAAGTTTGCCTGTATTTTGCATGATATAGGAAAGCCCGGTGCTCTGCGCCGCCAAAACAAGAAGATCATCTTCCACGGGCATGAGCGCGTGGGTTTAGGCCTGACCCGCTCAATCTGCCGCAGGCTGAAATTATCCAACGAGGAAAGCCGTTCTTTAGAGAGGATCGTGCTTTGCCATCTGCGCCCGGGGTACTTAGCAGACAGCGACCATCCAACCCCCCGGGCGGTCTTCCGTTATTTCCGCGACACAGGCACCGATGCCCTGGCCGTGCTTTTATTATCCCTTTCCGAC
>SCRK01000189.1 GCA_004298075.1 bacterium
GAATCATCCAAAGCAGGAGACATCGGCCAGGTCCAGGCAAAAGAGTTCAAGCGCGTCTTTGGCGATATGGCTCCGGACCTCTACGAGATGGCTATGGCATCGAGTGCGCTGGATTTAGGCACCATGCAGTTTATGCACGCATATGCCAACCCGGAACTCAGGCGTGACCAGATTAATGGTATGCTTCAAATGATTGACAATGAACTTAAACAGCCGGGAACCAGCAATTTGCCGGAAGTAGTGTACATTGCCGATTATCACGGAGAGATCAGGCTTTTTCTTGATTATATAGCAGACGCAATCTCCCAGAAAATAAATAAAAAAATAACATTGGACTATAAAAGTTTACCTGATGTTTCTATCGACAAGCAGTTAAAATCTCAAGGCGTGGACATAACCAAACTCAATCTGACATTTTATCTTCTGGGTGATTTATTGGATAGGGGCAAATATGGGATTAAATGTTTCTTTGCAGCTAAGGAATTAGTTGAGCTGGGCGTGGCCAGGTATGTTACCGGTAACCACGATTTGTGGGCGTTTCTTAATCTGATGGGGTATCATTTACCGGTATATAAAGGGTATAATTTCTACGGCCATAAAGAATCTCAAGACCTCGTAGAAAAACATTGGAATGATCCCGAAATAGCAAAAGACAGGCTCGGCTGGTGGACAAAAAAACTTGCCGAATATAACGCTGATCAGAAAAAATTCCAGAAAAGCACTTTGAATATTGTTATGGAAGAAGACGGTAATAAGATTGTGCGTGAACGTTCTGTATCAGATATTCGCGCGCATTTTAAAGCTCATTACCTGCAACTTAAGAAACACGGAATAAAATTAACTCCGGAAGAAACAAAACTCTGGGAGGACCTGGTAGGGTTATATTTTGGCAGCACGGATGTTTATACCGGGTTTAATGGTATAGGAATGATGTCCGACCAGTGGTGGCAGGACAAATTAACTTCAATTGAAAAAATATTGGCTGCTGCGCGTGGCAGCGCTGATGTTTATGCGGTAACCGCCTGGGAGACCCTCAGAGAACACGTAGAGGCTGCCACGAAAGAAGTCAGCCGGCGGCTGCAAAAATCCATTAACGAAGAAAATAAATGGTGGTATCGAGTATTCAATGATATAAACCACCAGAATTATGCTTCAGTGGAATGGTGGGGCAAGGATTGGTCAAGCCATAGCGGCTGGGGCACATCCGTAATAGAAGAATTGAATGAGATGGAACAGGCAAAAGGCGGTGACAAAATTTGGACGCAGGAAAGTTATATCAATAATTCTTACCTGCAAGATCTGGCTAAGTTTTACAGAGATAATTTTAACCTGTTTCTTAAAGATGCCTACGGCAATGTCTCTTCGCATGGCTGGCTGCCGGTGGACGAAAACGGCCAAGTTCGTTTTACTTATAAAGGCACAACATATGAAGGCGCTAAAGTATGGGATGGGTTAACGGAGATTTCTTATCACATAAGTTCTCCAAAACTGCCGCTTTCCGACTTGCATGAAGCACTATCATTAGTTAATGGTTGGTATGCAGACGCCACGACCTTAATTAAGCCAAAGAATGTTGCCAACTACATCAATGATATAGGCCTGGAAAAAATTTATGCTAACCTAGGTATAAATACCTGGTTAACTTGTCATAACCCATTAAATAAACTGCATCCTTTAGGTGTTGGGTTCTTAGTGAATCAAAATGGCAAATTACACGTAAGTTTAGATAATGGGATGAGTTGGGAGAAATTTCTTGGATTGGGCGGATACACTACCGTAAACAACGAAGGTGTAATTTTGAGCAGTTACAAAGACGCAAGTTTCAAAGATATAATAAAGAATCCCCCCACAGTTCTTCTAAGTAAAAAAGAGGGCTATATGATAAAAGAAAGTTGGCCCAACGCGTCTTTAGAGGGAAGGGAGTTTTTGGAGCTGATGAAGGGACAGCTAATTGCAGAACGAGATCAGTTATCACAATCCTCCTCTACCCTCTCCATAGCCCATGAGGCGATCGCCTCCTTGATTGAAGGCCGTGACTTGCATTATATGGAAGCAGTCGGTTCTATGGGAACCGCTGACCTGTTATCCGACG
>SCRK01000024.1 GCA_004298075.1 bacterium
GAACCGGCCCTGACCCCCCACATACCATCCCTCTGCCATGGCAAGTTTGCCAAAAGGATCCTCCCTTGGCGCGGCATTGACTTATGCATATTTTTCTTTATGGCGCTGCCCAGAAAACCATCCCTGATTTTCTCGATCTTTTCATCCAATAAATGATCTTTATCGAATAGAAAGATTTTTCCTGAAAATATCCGGTAAACACCCGGGAAGCAATCAACCTCTGACCTGAACTGGTTAGGAGTGAATCCTATAATGTGGGATTTACCGCTTGAGGGAGAATTCTTGACAAAAGGCAGCAAATCTTTATCTTCGGGGTCCAACGCCAGAGAAACCAGCTTAGCTCCTTCGATCGGGAACCTTACCCCCAGCAGAGATACCGGCCTATCTCCGGAATATAGATCTTGCCATGATTCGCTAAAGGCGGGAAAATCACTTACGAGATGATCGCAAAACCATGCCTTATAACGATGATCGAGAAAACCGGCAAAAGATACCTCTTCGATACTGACAAGTCTTTTCGTTCTCAACTTGACCTGGCATGATATCCGGCTGCCGTCGTCTATGGCCAATTTCCAGAACTGCTCAATTCCTGACTTTGGGATAACCGCTTTCATCTCCACAAAATCGATACCGCTCTTTAATATTTTCCAGCGGGCGCTGGAAGAATCAACCCAGTTCCCCAGTTTTTTTATAGCCACGCTTAAACCCGGGGATTTTGTAATCTGCTCATCGTCGTAAAAGAGATTTATGCTTCCGGAGTAACAAACAATTCTTATCTTTCCTTTAATTATGATGATCGGGGGAACCATTTTTAATCTCCGGGCTTTATCTTTCAATAAAAAGATAAGATACTTTACGGCCCTGGAGAACGCATAAAATGATCCTCCCGATTTTAAGTAAAGCCTGAATTTTTGATAATTATTTCTATTCATTGATTTGTATCAAGCCTTCAAAGAAAAGCCGGCTATCAAGGGTAAGCGCATTGAATTTTGATTTCTGATACTGGATCAATCTTGCCCCGTAGATATAATCGGAATTTTCTATTATCTTCCTGAATCCTTCATTGTCAAGCAGGGATTTAAAAGAAACGCCGGGAAGGCTGCCTCTTACCTCCATCCCTTCCGGCCCGGCTGGTCCGTACCAGAATCTAAAAGGCAGGATATCGTAGTTATCGGTATATTCATCAAGAAACCTTCCTGAATTTACCCCCGGGACCTCCCAGCTTTTATATCCCGGGGAAAGCATGATGTTTACCTGCGCCAGATCCAAATCAAGCTCTCCAAAGATATCCATATTTATTTTCCAGTTAATAGTATTTTTATCACTCAACTCCAGCTGCCATTTTTGAGAAACCGGGATATTGGGCCAATGCCCGTGAACCGTAATTTTATCCCCCTTTTTACTGCATATATCCCAGACCGCCTGATAAGAATCAAGCCAAAACCCCGAAGAACGCAGCGAGCTAAACATGCTTAACCCGGAAGTCAGTTCCTTGTTCTTGAAAAACAGCCTGGCTTTGCCCTGATCAAATATCAATTCCAGTTGCCCCCTTTTTAAGGAGATATTTCCCGCCGAAGTATCCGTTTTCTCCAATTTTATCTCTTCTCCAAAACCGATCTTTCCTTCAAAAACGGTATATTTACCCGGCCTGAAAGCCTGATCACCTTTTGCTATAATTGATGAAAAATTAACGGTGGAAAATTCAAGTTCATTTATCCTGCGCTTAAAAATACTTATGATATGCTTCTTGAGCCCGGGGATCAAACCGAAAAATAATCGGCATGGGTTATCGGCTCTTGATCTCAGGATAATTCTATTGGTCTTAGAGTCTTTTAACCTGATAGGAGCGACGTCATTAACGTACCGGCCGGCAGCAAAAGCTCCCTCCTCATTCTCCGTTTGCCAGCTTATGAATGAATCACTAAACTCTAATATTAAATCCTGATTTACAATAACCGCTCCATCCCCTATCTCCATTTCAATCTTAAAGTCTAATTCATCCTTCACGCTCGCAGTTACATTCCAAAACATCTTTAAATTCAACGGCTGATAATCTATAGTTAGCTTTAGCTCTGCGGAGGAAACCCTTTCCAATTGCCAGGTTCCATCATGCGGATAAAACCACTTTTTTTGCGTAAAAAATACGCTAAACAAACCCCTGCCTTTAGTCAGTTCTCCTTTCTTTGTCAATATCTTCAGGGATTTTGTTCCTCCATCGACAAACAAGGTAAGGGCTCCCGAGGTAATATTGCTTTCAGCGAGGACCCTCTGGCGCTCCCTCTGCTCTTCAGCGAGGACCCTCTGGCGCTCCCTCTGCTCTTCAGCGAGGACCCTCTGGCGCTCCTCCTCCTGTTTTAAAAAGAAACTTTCCTTTTTTTTGCCCATAAAAACATTAAAGTCATCATGCGAGGCAAATACCCTGATATTCATCCGAATAGATCCATTCTCCAAAGCGCCCGCCTGGACCACCCGTGAATCCTCATCGAATCCGGAATTGAACACCTTTAGCATGCTATCCTCCCCCGGGGCTTCAAAAATAAGGGCCGGTAACCCGCCATTCGGCGGATCAGAAATCACCCCTAACACGCCTTCGGGGAAATTATTTTGCCCCAGTTCCTGCCACTTTATTTTATAAATAAAAGCGGGGAAACTTCCATTTTCGCTCAAAGTAACCCATTTGTTAAACTGGGAAGGAAGGGCAAAGTTTAAATTCGGGTCTTTAGGGCTTCGGCCTTTCGTCTCAACAAGCCATTCAAGGCAATTATCTTCAAGCCGTAGCTGCCACACCTGGGAAAAAGCGCCGTCATAAGATACGCCTTCGGCAATGATCCTGTCGCTTAAAACGCTTTTTATCTGCCAGGTCAAGTTAAAGGAAGGCACCCGGTTATTGATCGAGCGGTCAAAAAAAGAAAAATACCCCCCCTCCCCCTTTGTTATGAAATCGTTAGCGCAAGAAAAAGAGAGCCTCCCATTGTTAAATACCGCCCTTAAACCCCCGCTCTCCAATACCGCTATGCCGTTTTTGTCCCCTACCATATCCAGATAATAAGGGACAACCATGGAGGCAGCTCCTGATTTCTTTATGCTTCCTTTATCAAGAAGGATCGCCCTATCGCAAAGTTTATTGATCATGCGCATATCGTGGCTTACGATGATAATGGTCTTTCCGCTCCCCTTTAACTCAAATATTTTCTTGTTACAATTCCGCTGCGCTTCTTCGTCTCCCACCGCCAAAACATCATCGATCAAGAGTATATCCGGATCCACATATATCGCCAAGCCAAACGCCAGCCTTGCGTACATACCTTGCGAGTAATATTTCATAGGGGCATTGATGAATTTACCCAGTCCGGAGAACGCGACTATCTCGGCTATCTTCTGCTCCAAAACCTCACCTTCTGAAATACCGTATATCCTTGAATTGATTACAATATTTTCCTTTCCCGTGAATTCGGGATTAAAACCGGCCCCCAGCTCCATTAAAGTAGATACCCTGCCGGAAACCTTCACCTCCCCCCGGTCAGGCATCAGCATCCCCGCTATCAATTTCAGCAGGGTAGTCTTGCCTGCTCCATTCTGGCCGATTACTCCGAAGACCTCACCCTTCTGAACGCTGAAATTGATCTCTTTAAGGGCCCAGAGCTCCTCCCAGACAGCCTTTCCGTTGACTGAAAATTTCAGCCGGTATTTCTCCCAGATATCCGTGAATTCTACGGCATTCATATTCTTTTTAATAACCCCGGTTCAATTTTAAAGAATGCGCCAAAACCTATGGCAAGGGAAGCAAGCGAACAGGCAAAAATTAACAGCATCTCCTGCGTTGAAGGAGCGGTATTTTTGAACAAAATATTTTGATAAGCGTTGATATAATAAGTCAGGGGATTCCAGAGACAAAGCCATTGAAAACGCTTATCAACCATTTCCACGGAATAAAATACAGGGGTGATCCAGAACCAGAACATAAAAATAATGGACAAAAACTGCTTTAGGTCGCGCAGATATACCCCCAACCCGGAGCATAAAACCCCCAGGCCGAGAGTAAAAACAAAATGGCAGGCGATTAAAATCAGCAGCAAAGGCAATAACAATATTATTTTGGGATGGAGCAGCATAAAGAACGGCAGCAGTATTATAAGTCCGATAGCGAAATTAAGAAGATTGGCCAGGACAGAAGAGAGGGGAATAAACTCCCTGGGGAATATGCCCTGCCGTAAAATTGCCGAATTAACGATAAACGACTCTGTCGCTTCCGTTAGGGCATTATTGAAAAAAAACCAGGGAAGGATACCCGCGAGCACGAATAAAGTATAATTTTGCATCGCTATTTTAAAAACACTGGAAAAAACGAAATTAATGCTGGCGGCTAAGATCACCGGAGTGATCACGGCCCACCATATTCCGAATTTGAATCCGGCGTACTTTTCTTTAAGCTGCTTTAAAGACATATCGTAAAGGGTGCGCCTCTGCAGATAGTCTCTCTTAAGTCTTTCCCTGATCATTAACGGTCTTGCCTCTAGCTCCCTGCCCCTATCTTTAAAAACGTGAACATTCCCAGGGCAATTATGAGTATTGCCACATATTCTTTCAGTTTATCCAGATGTGTATTTTTCACAGTGAATGCGGCCAGCGGAACTGCGGGGGCCGCGCAAAGGAGCAGCAGGGCCGTCAATTTCCAATCAATCGCCTTGCCCATAATAAGATAGGCGATAAAACCGACCAGGCAAGTTATCCCTTCCGCGAACGCCGTGATCCCCACGGCATTCTTGGGCGTAATACCAGAAATAATCTGGCCGCCCATAACTAAAGGGCCGTATCCTCCTCCGGCAATCCCTTTGTTGAAAGCCGCCAGGAAACTAATTCCCATTATCTTCTTCCATGAAAAATACATTTTCCTATGAATGCTGAAAAGGATTAAAAAACCCATCCCGGTCACCAATAATCCTATATACATCGTCAATAACCACTTTGGGACCTTGATCGCCACAAGCACAGATACGCACACCCCTATGGAGCTTATTAATCCGAGTATGAAAGCTATCTTAAAATCTTTAGCATTGATCCTTAAGTCCACGTTGCAGCAATTATGGTGGCATATGCAGGCAGCGATATCGGTTACAAGTTGTGAAACGAGTATAGCCGGCACTACTTTTAAAGGCTGGTATCCAGCGATGATCAGGATTGGAGCCAAAATCGTCCCATACCCCATCCCAAGGCTGGAATCCAGGTATTCACTGATGAAAGCAAATATTCCTATCGCAAATGTCATATTATATGGCCCATTCACCCAGCCATAGTAAAAGCCCTTATTAGCCCCACTATTATGCAAAAGAATATGTATGGATTTAACCAATAAAAGATTTCATAAGCGCCCGCGTTAACGAGCAGGCCTAAAAAAGCAGAAAGAATCAAGATCAACCGCAGCTTATCTGCCGGCATAGCTTGTAATTTTTTCAGCCGCTTAAAACCCTTTATAAGCAAGGAGAAAACAAAGAGAAGAAATCCTGCGAATCCGATAACCCCGGTTTCCGCTAATATAGTCAAGTACATATTGTCCGCGATCATAAATTCATGCGGAACGCTGAATTTGAAGGGAAAAAATTCGTAAAATCTTATCCTAAAATGCTGAAAACCTAAGCCCACTAAAGGATGGTCCCTGATAATATGCCAAGTCATACCCCACCTGGTAAATCTATAGCCGGACAATATCCCTCTGTTTTCCGCTATCAGCTGGCCATAGCCGAACCGGTTGAAGGGATAAGGCAAGAAAGAGTTTAAGAGCACAAATAATAGTAAAGCAATAAAGAATATGATCAGTGAGCGGTATTTTTTCTGAATCAATAAATAAAAGGTGATCATCATTATCAGCCCCAGGAAAACACCCCGGGAAAAAGCCAAAATCATTATTACTATATTCAATACCGCGCCTAATCCACCCAAGAATCTAAAAAAAGACTTATTTTGTTTGAATAATATAAAATTAAACGGCAGAGACCCCAGCAGATAAGTTCCCAGAACGACAGGGTTAAACTGGGTGGACATCGGCCGCACAATTCCCGATGATATATATCTTTTATAAAATGGGTTTACCATGCCATGCTCATAAATAGGGTTATACGCGAATATGAACTCTAAAATGCCGCCCAAAGAAACCAAAATACTGCATACGCATATGGTTTTCGCCAGAAGATCAAAGTTTTTCCCATAAGCCAAATCCTCCGACATTAAATAGTAGATACAGAACAAGGGCACGGCTAGATCCAAGTATGTCTTGAGAGCTGTATTTCCCTGTTGAGCGAAGAAAACATTTATAGATATTGCGATCAGGAAACACCATAAAGGGTAATCGCTTGCCTTAAATAGGGATAAACCTTTCTCCGGGATAAAAATTAAAAATAAAATAACGATAAAGCCGTATGTATAAAAACGGAATTCTCCTTGTACGGGCTCCGGAAAAAATGAGATCCACGCGAATAAACAGCAAAAAAATAAAACTTTTAAGTATCTCAAGGCGTTGGGCTCCCACAAAGCGGAGTAAATGCGTTATTTCCGGCAATTAACCCGGCATAAATTTCTTCCATTTCCCCCGCGTTTACTTCTATATTTTTAACCCGGGGCATATTTTTCTTAAACTCATTCATGACTTCGGGATTATCTACCGCGTACCTTATCTTATCTGTTAGATCCTGTATGTCCGCGGGATTAAACAACAGGCCATTTACGCCATCAGTGACCAGTTCCGGTATACCGCCGGTTCTTGAGGCTATGACAGGGGTTTTCGCCAAAAACGCTTCCTGTATCACCAAAGGAGCATTCTCATGCCAAATGGAAGGCACAACCAAAACATCCACCTCTGAAAGAATGCTTCCGATATCCTCATTCTTATAGCCGCCCATAAAATGGATGTTTTTATTCCCGCAGGCTTTTTTAATAGACCTGAGATAAGACTCGAACCCTTTGTAAACGCGATCACTGCCGTAAATTTTAAGCTCGGCATTTGCCCGCCTTATCCTCTTAAACGCGCTTATTAAAACATGCGGACCTTTGCTCGGAAGCAAGGTGCCCATAAAAGCAAAACGGATCTTGCCATTTTGTCCGCTTTTTTCGATCCTGTTAAAGTATGCTGTATTCAAGCCGTAAGGAGAAATGATGATCTTGCTTTGAGGAATGCCGAAATCGGTAAATTTTTCCTTTATGAACCTGGAGGGGGTCAAAAAGATATCTACCATTGCGCAAGCCTCTTTTATCCGCCTTTCCCTTAATTC
>SCRK01000190.1 GCA_004298075.1 bacterium
CGTGAGGAATAAACCGGTGATCGCTATACCTACGCTGGATATCCTGGCGAAAAACGCTCCGCTAAAAGGCAGCCTTATCGTTACCGCGCTGGACGCAAGAAGAGGCCTTATCTATTGCTGTTCTTACAAAAATGAGAAGGGCAGCTTAAGGCGTAAAAGCGAATACGCGCTTTTGACCGTGGATGAATTCATTAAAAAGTTCAACAGGCAGCCGGTGATCTTGGGGGACGCGGTATCTGTCTATGGAGATAAGATATCAGGAGCCATAAAAGGCGCCCAACTGCTGGATAAAGACTATTGGTTCCCCGAGACGCATGATCTTATGGAGCTGGCCGTTGAAAAGGCCAGGGCCGGAAAATTCACGAACGCACTTTCCGTTAAACCCATTTACCTATACCCCAAAGAATGCCAGATAAAAACAAGATAGGTTACCGGCCCACCTGGGCAGAGGTAAACCTCGATAACCTGGAACATAATTTTAAAAAGATCAAGTCCCTGTTGAGGCCAAAGACCAGGATACTGGTTACTGTTAAGGCCGATGCTTACGGACACGGGCTTATTCCGGTTTCCAAAAGACTGGTTGCCAATGGCGTGGATTTTCTTGGAGTTGCCTCTATTGACGAAGGGATAAAATTAAGGAAGGCCGGGATTAAAATCCCCATCCTGGTCCTTGGTCTTATGCTTAAAAAAGATATCCAGCCGCTCTTTGACTTTTGTCTTACCCCTACTGTATGTGATGAAGAGTTCGCGCTGGTGCTCGGCTCAAGAGCCGGGAAATTAAATAAAAAGCTGGCCGTTCATATTAAAGTGGATACCGGGATGGGCAGGATCGGGGTCCTGCATGATGATGCCTTTGCCTTGGTAAAGAAGGTCCACAAACTTAAATCTATCGCGATAGAAGGTATATTCACGCATTTTCCTTTTGCCGATCTTAACCGCGAATTCACTGATTTTCAGATCAGTCTTTTCAACAAGTTAGTCGCGGACTTAAAAAGCAGCCGCATAATCATACCACTGGTGCACGCGGCAAACAGCATCGGATTAATTGATTATAAGGACAGCCATTTTACCATGGTCAGGCCCGGCCTGGTGATCTACGGCCTGCATCCCAAGGAAGAATTAGGGATAAATTTAAAACCGGTGTTAAGCCTTAAGACCCGGGTGATCTTTGTCAAGCAGGTCCCCCCGGGATACGGGATCAGCTACGGCCATGCTTACGTAACCAGGCGCGCGACGCGTATCGTTACTCTGCCCATTGGTTATGGCGATGGCTATCCGCGGAATCTTTCAAATTTAGCTTGTGTTTTGATCGGCGGCAGGCGTTTTAGAATAGCCGGGAGAATTTGTATGGACCAGATCATGGTAGATGTAGGCACGCAAAAACCGAAGGTCGGCGATGAAGTTGCTTTGATCGGCAGGCAGGGAAAGCAAAGGATCACTGTTGAGGAGTTAGCCAACCTATCCGGCACAATCCCCTATGAGATCGTCTGCGGCTTAGGCAGTCGTATCCCCCGTATTTATAAATAGAAAACGCTTTCAAAAATAACCGCAGTTAAGCTTGAAATCACCCCCAATATAAGTTAAACTTTACTAAATATAAGTAGCTATATAAATATAACTTTAAAAGATCCGGTGATCCTGGTTATGGAGGTAATCGGGATTGCCACATGTTTTAGCCGGATTTGACCCATTATTTAAGCGGTCAATTCCGGTTTTTTGTTTGTAGAATGCCAAAAATTATGCCAAAGAAAATTAAAACAATATCCTCATTCTTGCTCTGCTTCCTGCTGATATTCCAGCAAATCGGCTTTACCCAGATTGCTGCGGAGCTTAATATCGCCTGCCATCTATCCAGCCTGCACAGTTCTCTAGTTTCAGAATCCTTCCGGCCCCTGCATTTAAGATACCTATTCTTTAACCCACTTGATAATAACTTCAAGCTGCTTCTGGACAAAGGAGATTTCCTGAAGGGTCTGTCCCCGAAAAGGACTGACCCTGAAGCTAAGCTTAAGGAAGAAACCTCCAAGCTTATGCAATACTTCCTTATTGGTTTAACCCTCCCCAATGACACCTTTTGGGTAAACTTAAGGCCTGATTCTCCGGATCAGATCATTGATGATAGATTAGCCCAAACAGATATCGGTAAGATTATGTTGGAAACCGACCTCCAGCTTAAGAAGGACACAGCCCTATTTACCTCACCCCAAACCCCTGAAGGCAGGGAATACTGGGTCAAGCTCTATAAGAAGGTTCAAGAGCTCTACGGTACAGACACCGTAACCATACCTACGCTCACCCGTCCTTGGATAGTCCCTGGTGAGATCATTATCCGGGAAACTACAGATTCAGCCTACATCTACAAGGCAACCCTAAAAGTAATGCTTGAACAGGATTATCTTAAAACCACTCCTAACGCCTTAACCTCAAGCACAGACTATACCTTCAAAGACCAACGCTCCAAAGTCTTAAATGAATACTCCGCCCAGCTTATCAAAGAGCTGATCATCCCTAAACTAACTAAAGAAGTCAACTCCTCCAAGCGCTATGCCTCCTTAAGGCAGGTTTATTACTCCCTTATCCTAGCCCAATGGTTCAAGCAACGTCAGAAGGGGAAACTTTCCATTTCTCCCGCAGGGGACACTTTCCAGCAGAGTTCTCAAGAATCAACTGGCAGGAAAGTGTCCCTTGGCTTTATCGAGCTAATTGATTCCCGCGACCTTACTAATCTTACCTCCAAAGAAGATTGGTCAAAGACTACCTACTTCAAGGAATACCAGAAATCCTTCAAAGACGGAGAATATAATGTACAGGAACCGGTTTATACGCCAACAGGACAAGTTATAAGGAGTTATTTTAGCGGGGGAGAGGTGTTGACTGGCGTCAGTTCGGCGATGGTGGTAATTCCGGCTTCTAGTCGTTCACCAGTATTGGCTAATAGCAGCTTAATGGCCATAGATTATCCTTCAGTCAGTTCTTCTCCAATCAAAGGTGCGACCCCGCCCGTCGCCGGATCGCAGGCGGTAACGGAGTTGCCAAAAAATATAATTGAAATATTCAGTAAGATCAGAGAAGATTCCGAACAATTTATTGTACGGCTTAACCAACAGATAATGAAGAATGGCAAAGTTAATTCTTATGGCATATACCCTACAGTATTCTATGAAGGAGATCCTCTCACCGATGATGAACATATAACTTTATTTAATTTTCTTTGGGCGCATAATGGGTTGAACATCCCTTTCCCCGAGGCACTTAGAGATAAAATTGTTCAAAATAGACATAGATTGGGCCGAGGCATTATGGAATACATTGTCTCTGCAATAATACGTCCCGTTGATTTTTTTGAGCTTCGTCACCAACTTACGCTTACATCCGGAGAGGAAAAGTTTTTGTGGAAAATTATTGCCTTGGCATATCCTCATGCAACGGAAAGGAGCTTTGAAGAAGACTACGGTCAGAATTTAAGAAAAACCATCCTCAAATTGATAAATCAAAAGATGCAGCAAAGTGGAATTAGGGTTAAAATATTGGAAATTGGTTGTGGGCACAAAGGGAAAGTAACCGGCTATCTAAAAGAAAAATTCGGTAAAAAAATAGATGCCATCGGGATAGATTTAAACATTCAGCCTGAAGTAAACAATAAAGCGATCTTTGCAAAAGGCGATCTAAGGAAAATTCCATTTCGTAGCGGGTCTTTCGGTCTTGTATATGAAAAGCAAGTAGCGCAATATTTCAAGGGAGAAGAGCTGGTTAATATATTGAGAGAAATAATGAGAGTCTTGCGTGATGGAGGGGAGTTTATTTTGGAATCACTATCACTGGACCCATACAAAGTTGTAGCTGCGTTAAACCAAACAGGCACTAATTACGAAATAACTCGGGAAAATAGCTTATGCCCGATCGTCATCAGAAAGATATCCGATGGCGATATTCCTCATCATAAGATATACCCTATTGACAATTTTCTGAATGCAAGACTAAGATGGACGCCTATTAAGGTTGGCTCTTCTCCGCTTAAAGAAGTGCCCCCGCCCGCCGCCGGATCAGCGACTGTACCCAAGCCGATTAAAACAAATTTCCCACTCATTCCGGAAGCAATTGATGTCGATAATATACCCGCAGTCAAGAATGGCCTTCTTAGCCCTGAACAGGCAGCGTATTTTATAGCTTATAAGCAAAGAATAAATCCCACAAGCCAGAACATGAAAGGCATTAATGGTGCGGCTGGTCCCAGTCTTGTAGATACGCTTTTAACCTTTGATGCCACAGAAGTAATTAATGTCAATATACACGATGTCGTCAAAAGCAAACTAGACGATGCGTTAAAGGAATGGGGCGAGATTGATAGGGATGAGATTATGCAATATTGGGCCGGCAACGATAAAGAAGTATTTTGGATTATGCATTTGGCTTTAGAATGGAGAAGGAAAGCCCATTATTGGAATATCGAGCATATCTCAGCTTTTTTTGAAAGACTAATAATATTAGAGCTGAAATTATTAGGCGTTCCTAAAGAGGAGATAAAGATTGAAGGCAGTGATAATAATATTGTTATAAGATTTCCCTGGGCTTTTCCGGGACAGGCTCCTAAGGATAGAATGTTTAAATTTATATGGGCTGATTTAGGCGAGCCATTACAATACCCGTCAGAATTACAAAATATTCTTCTATCGGAGAAGGAGACGATAGATTTCTATTATCAGAAGTCTGCAATGGAGCTCTTGGACGCAGCAGATCAGTATTTGCCTCTGATGTCCAAAGCTGTTAAGAAGGCAATACTTATTAGCCCAATAATCCATGAAGAAGAAGACGAAGAGAAATTAGATTTAGAAGGATTTATTAATGCCGCAAGGGGAATAAGTTTTCGACGAGAAGAAAGCATCAATAATATATACAACTTTGTTTTCAGGTATGAACAAGATAGCTTATATGAGTGGTATTTAGACTTTTGGGTCAAGAACGGCAATGAAAAAGCATCTCCAGCAAAAGCATACCCGGCTGCCGCCGGATCGGCGGTGGAGCAAGATAAAAACTCGAGTATCCGGATAACAACAACAGAAGAAAATCCAGATTCGTTTTATCCTGAATTTTCGCCTGAACTTACGCAACGAATCTCAAGCAAACTGAAAGAAATTCCAACCATTTCATTGGATGCCGAAGGTAAGCAATTATCGGTAAAAATCGAAAACCTTAAATTTGATGAGAATCTAATGCGTATCGTTGTTTATCCGGCAGATGGTTTTCCAGAATTAAAATGGTCATCGCGGACAGGTACGGCTATGCCGCCAGTTGGTTCTTTGGGACAGGTAACATATTGGATCGAGGTTATATCCGGAGTCCCGCATTTACTGATCAGAGATATTCAGTCCTCTCCGGAGTTTAGACGAATTAAGCCATCTGCAGAAAGGCGTAATTTGTTCGGGAAGTGGAAAGCCTCTGTAATTGAGCATATTGTCCTTATCGCAGAATCATGCGGAATCAGGGAGGTTTACGCGCCTACATATAAAATGATAAGATTGAGAGGGCCGATCAGCCAAGGAAACGCAAGAGAAGATTACATCGATCCATTTAGAAACAATATACAGTGGGAGAAAAAAGAAGCGTTTACGCCGCATTGTCTATCTTATTTTTATAGCCCACATATTGTGCAAGAAGTATGGGCTTACAAAGGAGAATCTTCAGCCTCTCCATTAGGCGGTATTGACTTCCGTTTCCTCCCCATTGTCACTCAAGCTATGACTAATCTTAGTGCAAATCTTAGGGGCAGTTTCCTTGGTAGCCAGTTCCTTCAAAGGGTTAATTTAGACGTGGAATGGAATCAAATAGAACAGCTGAGTTCGTCCGGTATTAGGCCTTCTCCGGAGCGGATAAGGGAATACGCCCAGGCATCCTCGGCTTTGGGCAGAATAAGCCAGGATAAAGACAAGATTATTTTATGCATTGCAGATATACTAAGGCAGGAAGAAGAGCAGAATTGTGAAACTGAACCTATCTTACGGGATATCTTGGTAGTGCTTGAGTCAGTCCAGCAGCCGCAGGAATTAAAGAGAATATTTTTAGGGAAAGTTTAAGCAGAAAATGGGGTCAGAATTATTTTTTATATATAAAAAATAATTCTGACCCCATTTTCCTTACGGTAATTTCCGGATAAGATAAAGGCTTCCGGCCAATACGATGACGTGGCTCATTGAGGCGGAGAAGAAAGGCGGGATCAATCCGGATTTTCCCACAGCCAGGCACACCGCGTCAAGCACGTAATAGAGGAACCCCACGATGATAGAGATCCCCACCGAAGCCATCCCCGTGGCGCGTTTACGCATCATCAGCGAAAATGGGATCCCTAGCAGCATGATTATAATGCTGGTAAAGGGCATCATAAAGCGCTGATAAAGGTCAACCTTGAGGTTGCGGGTTACGGTAGTTGCCCCGCTTTTAGAGATCCTCCAGATATAATCCTGCATTTCATGGATATCCATCAGTTCAGGTTTTTGCCTTAAGGAAGCGAAATCCTTCGGTGTTTCCGGTATGGTCATGATCTCTTCTTCAAAATAAACCGGCTCATCCACTACCTGCCCGTTCTTGTCAAAATTATAGGTGATGCACTGATAGAATTTCCATAAGCCGTCCTGGTAAACCCCCTTGGTGGCAACGATCTTCTTGGTCAGGTTCTGGTGTTCATCCTGTTCAAGTATGGTTATTCCCTCCATGGTTTTGGTGGCCAGGGAGAATTTATTGATGAAGAAGAGCCTGTTCTTAAGGC
>SCRK01000191.1 GCA_004298075.1 bacterium
AGCCTGCTTACCTGCGTAAGTAATGACCTGGGCTATGAGAATGTGTTTTCAGTGCCCATAGAACGCCTGGCTAAAAAAGGGGATATTCTTTTTGCCATCAGCAGCTCGGGAAAATCAAAGAATATTTTGAACGCGGTATCCAGCGCGAAAAAGAAGGGGTGTTTTGTGATAAGCCTTTCGGGTTTTTCCAGCCGCAACCCTTTGAGAAGCACGGGAAGCGTGAATTTTTACGTGCCTTCTTCGTCTTACGGAGCTGTTGAAATTGCCCACCTGGCGATATGCCACGCGATAGTGGATACCCTTTACAAGAAATAAACGAAATGGATGAATATAAAATAGACAGCCACAAACTAATGTACCATGTTGATAGGGTAGGCGCTTGGCTAAAGGGCAAGCCCATTTACCCTGTTTATATGGAGGTATCTCCAGCCGGTTCCTGTAATCACCGTTGCGTATATTGCGCCCTGGATTTTATGGAATATCAGCCCAGGTTCCTGAAAACGGTGATATTCAAAAAAAGGCTTAAGGAGATGGGTAAGCTTGGGGTAAAAAGCATTATGTACGCGGGTGAGGGTGAGCCGTTCCTGCATAAAGACATGGCGGATATAATTGCCGCTACCAAGAGATCGGGTATCGATGCCGCCGTAACCTCCAATGCCGTTTTGTTCAGCGAGAAGATCGCTAGCGCGGCCTTGCCGTATTTAAGCTGGATCAAGGTAAGTATCAATGCCGGTACGCCCCTTACGTACGCCAAAATCCACAGGACCAAGCCGGAAGATTTTAATAAGGTTATAAAGAACATGGCCTATGCCGCCAAATTGCGCGGGAAGCACGGATACTCTTGCGCCCTCGGCATGCAAGCGATCCTTCTGCCTGATAATTACGGGGAGATAGAGTTATTGGCTAAGCAGGCCAGGGCTATCGGAATGGATTACCTGGTTGTGAAACCTTATTCGCAGCACCCCTTAAGCAAGACCGTTAAATTCAAAGATATTAAATACGATAAGTACCTGGATCTGGCTTCTAAGCTGAAGTCGCTCAATGCCGGTAATTTTAATGTCGTCTTCCGGATGCACACAATGCAAAAGTGGGATAAGCAGGAGCGTAATTATAAGCACTGCCTGGCGCTTCCATTCTGGGCGTATATTGACGCCGGAGGAAATGTCTGGGCATGCAGTATGTATTTGACTAAGGATAAATTCTGCCTGGGGAATATTTATAAAAATAGTTTTAAGGAGATCTGGGAGAGCCCCAAACGCGATAAACTCACGCGTTGGGCGGCAAATGAATTGAATACCGACAAATGCAGGGTAAATTGCAGGATGGATGAGGTTAACCGGTATCTTTGGGAGCTGACCCATCCGTCAGCGCACGTTAATTTTATTTAATATGGCCCTTACAGGCAAGGCTTTGCAAAGAAAAGCGGATGCTATCCGCCATGAGGTGATCGAGGTGGCGGTTAAAAATGGCGCCGGTCATATCGCGCCGTCTTTATCCTGCGTGGATATCCTTGTTGCCCTTTATTACGGCGTTATGCGTTATCATCCGGATGATCCCCGTTGGGAGAAAAGGGACAGGCTTATTTTTTCCAAAGCCCACGG
>SCRK01000192.1 GCA_004298075.1 bacterium
CCCGGGTAAAACAAATAAGGGTTTTTAAGCAAAATGTCCCGGCCGCGGGATCCCCGCTGAATATCGGCTTGATACTTGATAATTCTGAAGGGTTGGCCCGGGGGATGATTTTGGGCAAGCCAAAACTCCCGGATGTAAAAACAAGAATTTTAGCCAGGGTATTTTGCGTCCATCCGTTGAAAATAAACGAAACTTTGAGGTTCAAGTCGGCAACCCAGAATGTCACGGCGCGTATCAAACAAATTTCCGCTATCCGGGGCTCGGCGGATTTAGAGCCCAGGCCTGAAGCAGGCCTCTTGCAGGAGTTAGACCTGGCGGAGGTGGCAATAGTTGCGGAGGAGCCGGTAGTAACGGATAAATTCGAAGGCATGAACGTCCTGGGCAGGTTTGTGCTGGAAAATAAGGAGAGAGGGATATGCGCTGTTGGTATAATCGCATAAAGTCCGATGGTTTACTTGCGTAATTACGTAGACCCGGGATCCGGATTTATATTCGGCCAGGGATTATCTATTGTATGGGTATTATTCTTAGGCTTTTTCGGGGTTCTCTTATTATTTTTCAGGGGTTTGTTTAGATTCCTGAAAAAGTTTTTCTTAATTCTTGTTGCCATCGCTTTAATTTTATACGCCGGAGGGTTACTAATGCATAAAAATTCCCCCAAGAAGAAAGTAATAATTATAGGTATTGACGCTATGGATCCCGGCATCACCGAGAAACTCATCCAGGAAGGCAGATTGCCGAATTTTTCTTCCCTGAAAAAAAATGGAACTTACGCGCATCTGAGGACTACTAATCCGGCGGAATCAGTGGTTGCCTGGACGAGTTTTGCCACGGGCTTAAATCCCGGCGGGCACGGTATATTTGATTTTATCATGCGCGATCCAAATACTTATCTGCCTTATTTAAGCCTAAATGAGATTTATAATGATAAAGGCAAAACTAAGGTCAGATTACGCAGAAAAGGCAAGCCATTCTGGGAGTTCTTGTCAGAACATAATATCCCCGGCTTTGTTTATTTTTGCCCGAATACTTTTCCTCCCCAGCCATTCTCAGGAAGAATGATTTCAGGCATGGGTGTACCTGATATTACCGGAACAATGGGACGATTCTCTTTCTATACCACGAAAATATTATCCGCAGAGGATAAAGACAGCCGGGGCAGGGTTATCCCCGTGGTTTTTGAGAATGGCATTATCCATACTGAGATCTACGGCCCAAAGGTTGCTTCCAAAGGCGGGATAGCTGGCGAGGGCCGGATCCCTTTTAAGATAATTCTTCATCCCGATACAAAGGATGTGGTCCTTGAGTTCCAGGGGAATAAAGTTCTGCTTAAAGAGAAAACCTGGAGCCATTGGGTAAGGGTATCATTTAGCTTGGGCCCATTCAAAAAAGCCCATGGGATAGTTAAGTATTATCTTAAGTCTATCCATCCGGAATTAGAGCTTTACATGAGCCCGGTAAACTTTGATCCTCAAAAACCGCTTTTCCCCGTATCTTATCCCAAAGCTTATTCAGCTGAATTAGTTAAAAAAATAGGATTTTTTTATACTCAGGGCATGCCTCATGATACCTGGGCTTTAACGGAAGGCAGGCTGGATGAGCAGGCATTTTTGGAGCAGGTAGATGATATTTTAATGGAAAATGAAAAAATCCTTAACGAAGGATTAAAGGATTTTAAAAACGGGGCCTTCTTTTATTATTTTGAGGTTTTAGACGCAGTCCAGCATATGTTCTGGCGCTACCTGGATACAACCCGCCCGCTTTATGCGAAGAATTCAGCGTATCAGGATACCATCTATAAGTATTATGAAAAGATGGATAAAATCGTGGGCAGCCTATTAAAAAGGTTAGACAGAGATACGATCCTGATCGTTTTATCAGACCACGGGTTTGGCTCTTTCCGCAAGGCAGTCAATATTAACCGCTGGCTTTTAGCAAACGGATATCTCTTCTTAAGTGAAGCCAAGAAGGAAAGCGGAGAATTTTTCGAAAACGTAGATTGGTCAAGGACCAAGGCCTACGCCTTAGGTTTTGGCGGGATTTATTTGAATAGGATCGGCCGCGAATATTATGGGATTGTCAGTGAAGTTGAGGCAAAGAAGCTAAAGAGTGAGATCATAAATAGGCTTGAAGCAGCGCGGGATCCTCAGTCCGGAGAGAAATTTATCAGCAAAGTCTATTCCGGGGATGATATTTTCAGCGGCAGATATCAAAATGACGGCCCGGACCTATTCGTTGGCTTCAACACCGGTTATCGCGCCTCCTGGCAGACAGCCCTGGGAGGAGTACCTGCCGTGTTGATCGAAAATAACGATAAAAAATGGAGCGGGGATCATTTAATAGACTATAATTTGGTTCCCGGGGTCATATTCGTCAATAAGAAGACGGCATTGGAGGGTCATTCTATTGTTGATGTCGCGCCTACCGTGCTGGGTTTATTCAGGATAGCTCAAGCTAAAGAAATGCCCGGAAAATCTTTTTTAGAGGAAAAAGAGTAATCCGGGCATGATGACGGTAAATATACGATAAACTTTGAAAGCAAAAATTAATTAATAGGGTTTAAAATGCCGCGAATTTGCTGCTTACGCTTTAGATCTATAATCCGGGTCCTATTGATAAGCTCATTATGCGTTTATATCATAATGGTCTCTCCGGGTTATGCCGAAGATGAATTTATGCAGGGCAAAAAAATAGCTTCACTTGGCCTTGCGGATGAGAATGATCTCTTGCGATATCTGGCCGTTTATAAGAAGATCGCAGCCCTTTCTTACGCGGAACTTGACGGGCTGCTGGATAAGACCAAAGATATCCGCTCCGCAAAAGCGTTAAATGAATTAGTTAAAAGAATGATGACGAGAAAAGAAAATGAAGGTATTTTCCTCTTAAGAGAAGATATTATCATTAATAATTTACCGGTATTATCCGGCTCTCCTTTTTATGGCAAAAGTAAAGAGGGCCTTAAAATCACCGCTTTAAAAGCCCATGCCGAACGATTTTATTTTGATAATTTAAGATTAACATACCGCAAGAATCCTTTATTAAACGAATCGGACAAGCTGTGGGTTAATCCAAAAGTTTTATCCGGCCAAGCGCAAAGCGATAAAAGCCGGGAGGAACCATCCCGGGAAAATGCCGGCTTCACTTGCGAAAAATTAGCGAAGAAGGCGGATAAAATATGGTCTTATCGCCTTAAAAGCGACAATTTAAATGATTTTTATTTTGGTATGCGGCAATGGTTTAAAAGATATGAAGAGGATCTAACGGACGCGGCTATTACTAAAGATGCGGTAATAATAAGGAATGAATATAGGATATTTTGCGTAGACCTCCTCACCGGCAGAGAAATCTGGTCTTTCGGAGATACAGATAAAAATAGACCCGAATTGACCCATGCCTTACGGCATCCTCACCAGAATTCGTACGGGAACGAATTTATTTTGCATGATAATGTCCTCTTTACTGAATTGGCCGGAAAATTGGTCGCGGTCAGCATAAAAGATTTATTTTCTCCGTTGCTTCTTTGGGAGGTAAGTTTGGGAGAATATACCGCAGCTGCCAGGCCCATACAAACCGGAGAAATATTGGTGGTTACCTTGATTAACGCCAGAGGGGAGCTCTGGATGTGCGGATTTAACAGCCAAAAGGGGAGTCTGGAATGGAGC
>SCRK01000002.1 GCA_004298075.1 bacterium
CCCAGCGTGGCGAGCTACGCTTCGGCAAAATTTTCGCTCTGCCTGCTTCGTGTATAGCCGGGCAACCGTGCCCGCTCAAATTTTGAGATGCTGCTTAGAGCCAAGCCTCGCCATCCGCTAGAAAAATACGTCCTTAGAGATTACGCTTGATTCACGGCTTTTGCTGAAGGCACAATTAGAAGATTTTCGGCAGTTGTGTGCGAGGAATTACGACGAACGAAGGACTCTCATTCAAGCGTAAGTCTGTCCGGGAGTGAGTCGTAAACCGAAGCACACGGCGAAAATCTTCGTGCCGAAGCGAAAGCCGGGAAACAAGCGCTAGATGAGGATCGTGGCTTTATTGCGCAGGACCTCAAGATATCCCCCTGCCTTAGCAGCGATCGCCGCGGACTTACCTGAGATATCTTTAAAGGTGATCTCACCGGGTTTAAGCTTAGCGGCTAAGGGCGCGTGGTCAGCCAGAACACCCAGGCACCCTGAAACCGAATATGCGGTCAGGAAAGTTACCTGCCCCTCGTAGATTGTTTTCTCCTCTGAATAAATACCTAACTGGAAAGCCTTGGCCATCTTCCCTATCCATTATCACGCAATTGCTTATTCTTCTCTATCGCCTCTTCGGCAGTGCCGACCATGTAAAAAGCCTGCTCGTGCAAATGGTCAAGCGAGCCATCGATGATCATTTTAACCCCTTTAATCGTATCCTCTAACTTCACGTATTTACCTTTTATCCCGGTAAAATTCTCCGCCACAAAAAAGGGCTGCGAAAAGAATCTCTGGACTTTGCGCGCCCGCTGCACGGCCAATTTATCCTCATCGGATAACTCATCAATACCCAAAATGGAGATGATGTCCCGTAAATCCTTATAGCGCTGCAGGACTTTCTGCACGGCTAAAGCAGTATTATAATGCTCCTCTCCGAGGAGGCGCGGGTCCATGATCCGGGAGGTGGAATCCAGGGGGTCAACCGCAGGATATATTCCCAGCTCGGAGATCTGGCGGGAGAGAACAATTTTGGCGTCAAGGTGCGAGAATATGGCTGCCGGAGCAGGATCAGTCAGGTCATCCGCCGGAACATATACCGCCTGAATAGAAGTTATCGAACCGTTGCGGGTAGAGGCGATCCTCTCCTCCAGCTGGGCTACCTCGGTTGAAAGATTGGGCTGATAGCCTACCGCCGAAGGCATCCTGCCTAAAAGGGTAGAGACCTCCGAACCTGCCTGGATATAACGGTAGACATTATCAATGAATAAAAGCACATCCTTTCTCTCCTGGTCGCGGAAATACTCCGCCATCGTCAAGGCGGATAATCCTATGCGCAGGCGCGCCCCCGGAGGCTCATTCATCTGGCCAAAAACAAGAGCGCTGTTTTTTACCACGCCGGATTCATTTAATTCAAGCCAAAGCTCATTACCTTCCCTGGTGCGCTCCCCTATCCCGGCGAAAACCGAAACCCCTCCGTGCTCGGTGGCAATGGTCCGGATCAACTCCATAACGATAACTGTTTTACCCACCCCGGCTCCGCCGAACAAACCCACCTTGCCCCCCTTAGGGATAGGCGCCAAAAGGTCAATAACCTTTAATCCCGTTTCCAAAATATTTTCTATGGGCAGCTGCTCCTGGAAATTCGGGGAGCCCCTGTGAATAGGATCTCTTATCTCGGGATGTTCCAGCGGTTCCTTGCCGTCGATCGGTTCACCCAAAAGATTAAATATCCTGCCCAAGGTCTGCTTACCTATGGGCACGGTGATCGGGCTGCCGGTATCAACTGCCTTCATCCCGCGCACCAGGCCGTCGGTAGAACCCAAAGCAATACAGCGCACTGTGTTATTCCCGATATCCTGGGCAACCTCCAGAGTAAGATTAATTCCTTCCCCCTGAACTTTAATCGCGTTCAAAAGCTGCGGCCCCTGGCTTTCCGGAAACCTGATATCCACGCTCGGCCCGATGATCTGAATGATCTGTCCCTCTGCCATAATTTTTATCCTCTCAATGCCTCTACAGATGAAGTAAGCTCTAAAATATCCTGGGTTATCCCCGCCTGCCTGACCTTATTCCTCAAAAGCACCAGGCCCTCTAAAAGCTCCTTGGCATTATCCGTTGCCGTCTTCATGGATACAGTCCGGGCAGCGTGCTCGGAGGTGAATGATTCCAGAAAAACAAGCCGCATCTTGATTTTTAGATAATACGGGATGATCTCAGCCAGGATGTTTTGTAGATCCGGCTCGGCAATATATTCCTCCGGCTTTGCTTTTTTTAGTTCAAGCGGCAGCAGCCGCTCGATAGTTGCCTTCTGAATGATGGAATTATTAAAATATGTATACGCCAGATGAACTGAACTCACCCGGCCGCCTAGGAATAAACTGCTAAGCTGCGCGATAACCTTATCGCAGGGTTCAGGCGCGTATTTCGCGTTCAAGCCCGTATATGCGTTGATGATCTCAATACTTCTGCCTTTAAAATAGCTAAGGCCTTTCTGGCCTGCCAGGATCAACTTTACCCTTTCACCGCCATGTTTTTCCAGGAACTCCTCGGCTGCGCGGATGATATTCTGATTATACACGCCGCATAACCCGCTGTCGGAAGTTATCAAACAAAGAACGACATCCGCCACCTTCGGGTCCCCCTGGAAATATTCCGATAAGCAGAGCTCTGTTGAAGCGGACAGATCATACATAATATTCTCAAGCTTTAGGCAATAGGGGCGCAACGAAAAAAGCCGGTCCTCAATACGGTTGAGCTTGGCGACCGAGATCATCTGCATTGCCCCGGTGACTTTTTTGGTGTTTTCCACGCTGCGTATGCGGTTTTTTATCTGTTTTATGGATTGCGGCATATCTTTTTAAGGTTTAACCAAGAACCCTTGCTTAAAATCCCTCAGCAAATTATCCAGCTTATCTTTCAGGCCCTCTTCTAATTCATTCTTTGAGGTTATCTCATCCTGGAGGCCCGGATATTTCTCTTCTATGAACTTATAAAGCTGGCTCTCGAATTTTTTGACCGCGTTAACCGGAAGATCATCCAGATAGCCGTTGGTTCCGGCATAAATAATGATTATCTGCCGGGCTTGCGCCAGCGGCTCATACTGCGCCTGTTTCAGGACCTCTATCATCCTTTCACCCCGGGTAAGCTGGGCACGGGTGGTTTTATCCAGGTCAGTCCCGAATTGGGTGAATGTTACCAGCTCCCGGTATTGCGCCAGATCCAGCCTTAGCTTTGAGGCGACCCGGCGCATGAGCCTGCTTTGCGCCTTGCCTCCCACGCGGGAAACCGATAAACCTACGTTTACCGCCGGCCTTATACCCGCGTAGAACAGGTCGCTCTCCAGGTAGATCTGGCCGTCGGTTATCGAGATCACGTTGGTCGGTATATAACTTGATATATCCCCGGCCTGAGTTTCAATAATGGGAATGGCGGTTATTGAGCCGGCACCCAATTCATTGTTTAATTTTGCCGAGCGCTCTAAGAGGCGCGAATGCAGATAAAATATATCCCCGGGATATGCTTCTCTCCCCGGAGGCCGCCTTAGAAGCAAGGAGAGCTGCCGGTATGCCTGGGCATGCTTGGAAAGGTCGTCGTAAATTACCAGCACATGTTTTCCCGCGTGCATGAACTCTTCGGCCATGGCTGTGGCAGCGTAAGGAGCCAGATACTGCAGGCTTGCCGAAGTGCGGCTTGAGGCACTGACGATGGTTGTATAATCCATTGCCCCGTATTTCTTGAGCACCTCATTTACCGCCACAATACTGGATAATTTCTGGCCGATAGCGCAGTAAATACAGTAAACACCCTTACCCTTCTGATTGATGATCGTATCAATGGCAATAGCGGTCTTGCCTGTCTGGCGGTCACCGATGATCAGTTCCCGCTGTCCCCTGCCGATAGGGGTCATGGCATCAATGGCTTTTATCCCGGTCTCTAACGGCTCGTTTACAGGCTGCCTCTCTACCACGTTGGGGGCGCCGGACTCCAGGGGCCTTGACTTCTGCGTAGCGATCTTACCTTTGCCGTCGATCGGACGGCCCAGGGTATTAACCACCCTGCCGACAAGCGCCTCCCCCACAGGCACCTGCACGATCTTTCCGGTGCGCTTGACGATGTCCCCTTCACGAATGGTTTTATCCGGGTTATCCGTTCCAAAGATCACTACCCCTACGCTGTCCTCCTCCAGGTTCAAAACCAGGCCCATAATATTATCGGAAAACTCCACCAGCTCACCCATCATCACATCATCCAGGCCATAGACGCGCGCGATAGTATCCCCCACCTGG
>SCRK01000025.1 GCA_004298075.1 bacterium
GAGAGCATGGCGACGGAAAGCTTGCGGTATTCTTCAGGCGCGAGAAAATCATGTTTTACCGACCAGTCCTTTACCCAGCGCTGCACATCATTTCCGGGGATGCCGAATTCATATAGGGCGTCGGTGCAGCATCCGGGGATCACTCCCAGGTCCTCTCCACAAAGCAGCATTTTGCTGTCTTCGGTTAAAATCCTTAAGATCTTCCGGCCATGATCCTTCCAAAGGTGATCATCCCGCGGGTCAAAAACGCCGTTTAAGCCCTGGTTCTCCAGAGGGTCATTATAAGGAATGCTCCAGATGCGGAAGAGCCCGACAACATGGTCAACGCGCAAAATATCATAAAACTCCTGCGCGTATCCCAGCTTTTCTTTTATATAACGATAATTATCTTTGGCGATATTTTCCCAGTTATAGACCGGCATCCCCCAGCGCTGGCCCTTGGAGCAGTACATATCCGGAGGGGCACCCGCGGCAAAATCAAGTTTGAAGAATTCCGTATGGGCCCAGACATCCGCGCTGTCGCGGGAGACCAATACCGGCAGGTCCCCTTTCAGGAGAATATTATTCCCGGCGGCATAATTACGGGCAGCCTTAAATTGCCTGAAAATAACCCACTGCAGCCACATTTGAAAAACTATTTTTTCAATATTATCCTGTTGGAAATCCCGCAATGCCTGACTGTCGCGGCCTTTAAACCTCTCTTCCCATTCATACCAGGGCAGGCCCTGGTGATGGCTTTTTAGTACTTTAAAAAGCGCGAAATCCTGGAGCCAATAACAATTCTTCCTTTGGAACTCTTCAAAATCTAACGCTTCGCTTAGGTCCTGGGCGAGGTAAACATCCCAGAGCAGCCGCAGCTTCTCCTCTTTTACCGCGTAATCAACGTGCATATTATATCCGCCGGCGGGCCTGAAACTCTTTCCTCTTAATCCGGGAAAATCCCTTAAAGAAATATATGATCCCTCAAGGGCAAAGGAGCTGACGGCGTCATACGGACAGAAGAGCGGACCGACCTCGTTCATAGGCAAGAGCTGGATTATGGAGTTGGAGGTTGATCTGGCCCAGTCGATAACCAGCTTTAGATCTCCCAGGTCTCCGATCCCGAAACTGTCTTTGGAATACACGGTAAACAACGGGACCAAAACTCCCGCCCGCTTTTTAAAACCGATACTCCTCCAATTGTCTTTGGATATACTTACGGAAAGATGGTTTGCTAGTGGATTTTCCGGCATATTTTTGGATTAACCAGCGGGAAGGATCAGATGGATTATCTTCTCTCCCCAGAATAAAGATAACAAAGCCGCTATAGACAGAAATGGCCCGTAAGGCATGGTGTGGTCTTTTTTCGTGACCAGGTTTACAATACCGGTAACCAGGCCTAAGAACGGGGCCAGGAAAAAAGCGAGGATCGCCTTTTGCGGGCCCATAAAAGCGCCGATCATGGCAAGAAGCTTTACATCCCCTCCCCCCATGGATTCGGTCTCTCCGTTGATCGCCGGCCTTTTCATCCATTTAAAATAAACCAGGTCAAAAAGCCGTCCGCTTAGATAGATGATCAGGCCGCCTGCGATGATGCCCGAGAATGAGCGCAGCATAGGCAGGAAACTGTATTTCAGGGGATTAACGGTCAGGCCCTTTACCGAAGCCATGATAAAACCTATGATCAGGCCGCCGACCGATATCTCGTCGGGAATAATGCGGTGAGAGATATCCACAAAGGTGGCGATGATCAGGCTCCAGAGCATGACCATATAAAAGAAGAAATCATAGCTTAAGCCGAAGCGGTTAAAAAGCGCGACCATCAGCCCCGCGGTTGCCAACTCAACCAAAGGATAACGCAGGGAGATCCTTTCTTTACAAAAGCGGCACCTGCCTCTTAACAGGATAAAACTTATAAAAGGGATATTGTCATAACCCGGGATCCTCTTCTGGCACCTGGGGCAATGCGAGCGCGGCCAGACCACAGACTCTCCCTTAGGCATACGGTGGATACAGACATTCAGGAAACTACCTACTATAGAGCCAAAAACAAAAACGATTATCCCTGCCAGCATAATCTCTCCTTTTTTAAATATTCCCCTCTAAGGCCTTTTGCAT
>SCRK01000193.1 GCA_004298075.1 bacterium
TTCCGATAATGGACCTGGATAAGATCAGCTGGCCTACTTTTGAAGAATTTGACCTGCGCTTATACAAATATCGTATATTGCCGTTATTCTCAAGCAGGGGCTGCATAGGGAAGTGCACTTTTTGCAATGATTGGGCTTTTTGCAGCCCTTACCGTTTCAGGAGCGCGCGAAACATTTTTGAGGAGATCAAATATCAGATAGCCAATAACCATGTAAAGGCCTTCGCTTTTAAGGACCTGCTCTGTAACGGGAACATAGAAGAGCTTAATTCGCTATGCGACCTGTTGATTAATTCCAAGCTAAAGATCTCCTGGGATTCCCAGGCGATCGCCCGCAAAGAAATGAATTATGAGTTATTGCGTAAATTAAGAGAAAGCGGCTGCAACTGTTTGATATATGGGGTGGAAAGTTTTTCCGATAATGTGCTTAGGCGGATGGGCAAAATATTCACGAAGGGGATCGTGGAAAAGGTGCTGGAAGATACAAACAAAGCTGGCCTGGCGGCGCTTATTAATATTATAGTCGGCTTCCCGGGGGAAACGGAAGAAGATTTCCGGGAAACCATGGAAGCAATAGAAAGGAACCGTAAATATATAAGAAAGGTCAGCGCTGTTAGTGTATGCCTGGTGAACGGCAAGAGCGACCTGGATTTGAATTGCAAAAAATACGGCATTTCTTTCCCTCTTGACGCGAAAATCAGGGCAAAGCAATGGGTTAGTTTGGACGGAAAGAATACTTATGAGATAAGAAGGCAAAGGGCGCAGAAGGTTATTGATCTGCTAAAGCAGCTTGGTTTATCCTATGATACGGCGACTTTATAATACAATAAGCAGCAAGCTCCACCGGAAGGAAACCGAAGATCCGATCCTAAAGGGTATCCTTAACGGATCGCTGGCATTTACCGGTCCTTTGACCGTGCAATTTGATATCACAAACCGGTGCAATAATAATTGTATATGCTGCTGGAATAATTCCCCATTGTTAGGCGAGATCTCAGAGAGGGAAAATAGAAGGAGGAAGGATGAGCTGCCTCTGGATTTGATCAAGAGGATACTGACCGAGCTGAATGAAATGGGCACCAAGAACTTGTTCTTTGCCGGAGGGGGAGAACCGTTTATGCATCCCGATATCATGGAAATCCTGCGTTTCGCGAAGGGCTGCAAAATGAAGATCTTCATAAATACTAATTTCACCCTGATTGATGAAAAGATGGCAAAAGAGTTCGTAGATATGAAGATCGATATGATCCATGTCAGCCTTTTAGCCGGGAGCGCTAAGACCTATGCCGCTGTCCATCCGGGCAAGAAAGAGGAAACTTTCTACAGAATAAAAGAGGTATTACAATATTTGATTTCCTATAGGAAGAGAAAGCAGCAGGGCTCCCTCATCCCCTTCCCGCATATAGATTTATATTACGTCATATTTAATAGAAATTATCAGGATATAAATAACATGATCGAACTGGGTATGGAATTAAAGGCCAATACTATTGAGTTCATGCCTATAGATATCATCCCCGGAAAAACAGATGTCCTGCTGCTTAATGAGATGGAAAAAAAGGAAGTTTTGAGGGATGTTTTGTCGGGCAGGCAAAAACTGGACGAATTTAACCGGCAGCAGGCAGGAATAGTCACCTTTATCGAGCAATATCTGCCGTTTATCGAAAGGTTATCAGCGAAAAGCGCGTTACGGGGAGAATATGAAACTAATACGATCACAGGTAGGCCGTGTTATGTCGGCTGGGCCTTTGCCCGTATTTTAGCCGACGGCAGCGTAAATCCCTGCCTTAAAGCGCACCGGATATCGGTAGGGAATGTATATAAGCAGTCTTTTAAGGAGATCTGGAACGGGAAAAAGGAACAGTTGTTCAGGGATAAATCTTTCAAATTAGATAAAAATGATAAGTTTTTTACGGTTATCGGCAACAATCCCAATGCGAGGTTCGGATGCCTGACCTCGTGCGATAATATCCAGATAAATACTGAAATGCACGATAAATATGGTAATATTCTGAAAGAAAATGGGAAAATTAAATAAACGGGTCAGCGCTACCGATAAATTATTGCTCATCGGCGGGGTTATCCATTCCAAAATGGCTTTTATCGGCCCGCAGGTGCTGCATATAGATTTGACCAATTTATGCAATTTTAATTGTGTCGCCTGCTGGTGCCGTTCTCCGTTATTGGGAGAAAAGGCAATGCCGGAATGGGAAAGAAAGCTTACCCTGCCTATGGGGTTGTTAAAAGAGCTGTTTAATGACTTGGCCGCGATAAAAGGCTTAAAGCAGGTAAAATTGGTCGGAGGGGGAGAGCCTTTCATGCACCCCCAGATATTCGAAATCGTTAAATATATAAAAGAGAAAGACGCAAGCATTCAGATCGACATCAACACTAATTTTAGCCTTGTGGGAAATAATGAGGCTGACAGGCTGCTTAAGTTAGGGGTTGATTCTTTGACGGTAAGCGTGTGGGCGGGCACTCCTGAGGTTTATGCGGCTTTGCATCCGAACCAGACAAAGGAAACTTTCCAGAAAATCAAGAAAACTCTGGAATATATCTTTAGCAAAAAACAGGAAACAGGTACGAAGCGCCCTTTAATAAGGATACACGATGTTATTATGAATATCAACTATAGGGATATAAACCGGATGATCGGTTTCGGTTTTGAAGTTGGCGCCGATGAAATTCAATTTGTTCCTTTGGATCCCATAAAAGATAAAACCGAAAGCCTGTTGTTAAAGGAGGAAGAAAAAAAGGAATTACTCGGTATTTTATATGCTATAAGGCAGCAATACGATCCCGGTTCTTTTTGTTATACTCCACCCGGCTCCCGCGGCATCAGGCTGCCGGATTTTGACGGTTTTATTCACCGGATAGAGAAATTGAATATTTACAGCGGCGCTTATGATGAAGAGAGGATAAAGGAGGTCCCTTGTTATGTGGGCTGGTTATTTGCCAGGGTTATGACTACCGGCGACGTAGTCCCATGCTGCAAGGGGCACAGGATGGTGATGGGTAATCTTTACAAAGACAGTTTTCGCAAGATATGGAATTCGAAAAAATACCGCGAGTTCAGGTATAAAGCGAAAAACCTGCAGAAAGGAGATCCTTATTTCCTTTCAATCGGTAATACCGCCTCTAATAAAACGGGTTGTTATAACTGCGATAACTTATGGCAGAATGAGCCGATGCACAGCATGATCATGTCCCTGCCCTGGCCGAAAAGGAGGCCGCTTTTTTAAAACCATGCTTCCTGATAATAGATCTTTTTTACTTTTTTTTGCTGATTATGCGAAGAGATCCGGTTTTAAGCGCACCCTTAAGTCACTGGCTAGACAAATAAAACCCGAAAATCTTCTGGATGATTATTTGGCGATAAAAGGCATTTGTGACGGCAGAAAGGCGTTTAAGGGCCCTTTAGCTGTCCAGATCGATCTTACGGACAATTGCAATAATGACTGCCTCTGCTGCTGGTGTAATTCCCCTTTAGTCAGGAAAGCGGATCCGGTAAAAATACCCGGCTATTTGGATCCCGCTCTTGTATTAAGAACCATAGATGAATTAAAGGAGATGGGCGTTAGAGAAATCACCCTTTCAGGAGGGGGAGAGCCTTTTACCTATCCGCATCTTTTTGATATAGTCAAGCACATAAAAGATCGTAGGATCCGCTGTCAGCTTTATACAAATTTTACCCTGGTAACGGAAGGATCTATTGACGATCTGGTTGATTTGAAGCTGGATCTCCTGGTGGTAAGCCTATGGGCGGGTAACCCTAAAACTTATCATTTATTGCATCCTAATAAAAAAGAGGGCTGCTTCGATGAGATAAGAAACAGGTTAATTTATCTTTCCGGAGCAAAGAAAAAGAAAGGAATGCCGCTGGTAAGGATCCACAATGTCATTAATGCCTTAAATTATAATGAACTTAGCCAAATGGCGGATTTCGCCAGGCAGGTGAAATCCGATGAGGTGAGTTTTTGCGTCATGGATAGCGTCGCCGTTATGACTGATACCTTGTTGTTGAATGATGAGCAGAGGCGGACAGTCCTCGATAATCTTGGCAGATTGGATAAGAAAGCGCCTGTTCTTTACGGAGAGGAAGAATTTATAAGAAGGGTTTCTTGCGAAGGGGCTGTTTCAGGGAACTACGATGAAGGGATAGCAGAGGAAACCCCCTGTTATTCGGGATGGCTCTTCG
>SCRK01000194.1 GCA_004298075.1 bacterium
AATCTCTTGAGCCGCAGTAGCTTCAAATTGAGATAATTCCGCGTGTTTCATCTCTTTGGGCAGGGAGCTGAAAACCCCGCGCAGCCTCTCCGGCTTAGCCGGCTGCAACTTAAAGATAGTCTCCACCGCTTCCTCCTCGATACCGGCGATCATCTGACCGAACATCTCAAAGGCCTCGCGCTTATATTCGATCAAAGGGTCGCGCTGACCGTAGGCGCGTAAACCTATGCCTTCGCGCAAGGAATCCATGGCGTAAAGATGATCCTTCCACTTCGCGTCAATTATCTGCAGAAAGACCATACGCTCTAAATTACGCATTAAATCCGCTCCGATCTCCTGCTCTTTAGATCCGTACGCCTTAAGCAGCTCGTCTGACAACTGTTCTTTTATCGCCTCCATACCGAGCCCGGCGAACTTTTCCTCCTGCAGGCTGATCCCGAATTTTAAAACCAGGGAATTGATCAGGCCTGCGGCATCTATCTCGGAGGAATTTACCTGATGGTAAATTTTCAGGTACTCCCCGGCAAGTTTATAGATTATTTCAATGATGTTCTCTTTTAAGGAAAACCCTCCCAGTATCTGCAGGCGCTGGCCGTAGATAATCTCCCGCTGCTTGTTCATTACATTATCATACTCCAAAAGCTGCTTCCTGATCTCAAAGTTATGCTGTTCAACCCGGCGCTGGGCGATCTCAATGGATCCGGTGACCCAGGGATGCTCGATAACCTGGCCTTCCTCTAAACCTAACTTGTCCATTAGCCCGATGATCCTCTCCGAACCGAAGAGCCGCATCAGATCATCCTTTAGGGATACATAGAAACGCGAAGAGCCCGGGTCACCTTGACGCCCGCTTCTTCCACGCAGCTGGTTATCAATACGCCGCGCTTCATGCCGCTCGGTGCCCAAAATGTGCAAACCCCCCAACCCTGCCACCTTATCATGCTCGATCTTAGCCTCTGATTTATATTTCATCAGGGTAGCCTGATATTCCTGGGCATAATTCTTGTCCTCGGGGTTTAATTTTTGTTTTGCCACGTTTTTGGCAATGAACTCCGGGTTCCCGCCCAAAAGTATATCCGTGCCGCGGCCGGCCATATTCGTGGCAATAGTCACTCCTTTGTACCTTCCGGCCTGGGCAATGATCTGCGCCTCCATCTCATGATATTTAGCGTTTAATACCTGGTGCGGTATGCCCCGGCGCTTAAGCAGCTCGGAAAGATGCTCGGACTTATCAATGGTGATCGTGCCCACAAGCACCGGCCTGCCTGAATTATATAATTCAACGATCTCTTCGACTACCGCGTTAAACTTCTCTTTTTCGGTCTTGTAGATCCGGTCGGGATAGTTCTTGCGCACAAGGGAGCGGTTTGTCGGCAGGACGACCACATCCAGCTGATAAATGCTTTTAAACTCATTGGACTCGGTAAAGGCGGTTCCGGTCATCCCGGCTAATTTCTCATACATGCGGAAATAATTCTGGAAGGTTATGGTTGCCAGGGTCTGGTTCTCCCTCTCGATTTTCATGCCTTCTTTGGATTCCACTGCCTGGTGCAGGCCGTCCGACCAGCGCCTGCCGGGCATAAGCCTCCCCGTAAACTCATCCACGATGATCACCTGTCCGTCTTTAACGACATAATCTACGTCGCGCTGGAAGAATTCCTTGGCCCGTAAAGCCTGGATAGTGTGGTGCCGGTACTCGATACTCTCTAAGGTATGCAGGGTATCAACACCCCAGAGCCTGGAGGCCTTCAGCTCCCCCTCTTCGGTAAGGGCCACGGTCTGGGCCTTTTCATCCGCCACATAATCAAACCCTTTACCCAGATCCAGGCCTTTGTATTTCGCGTCAATCTCATCGCTCTCGGTTACCCGGCGGCCGTTTAACTGTTCGACTATCTTTTTGGCGGTGTAATATTTATCGGTTGATTCCTCCGCCGGACCCGAGATGATCAAGGGGGTGCGCGCTTCATCGATCAGGATGGAATCAACTTCATCGACTATGGCATAATAAAACGGCCGCTGCACCAGCTCATCCATGGAGTATTTCATATTATCGCGCAGATAATCAAAACCGAATTCGTTGTTGGTGCCGTAGGTTATATCGCAGGCATAGGCAAGCTTTCTCTCCTGGTCCGACATGTCATGCTGGATAGTGCCGACGGAAAGCCCCAGGAATTCATAGATCGGGCCCATCCAATCCCGGTCGCGCCTGGCCAGGTAATCATTGACCGTAACAATATGCACGCCCTTGCCCAACAAGGCATTCAGATAAGCGGAGAGGGTGGCAACCAGGGTTTTTCCTTCGCCGGTAGACATCTCCGCGATCCTGCCTTCATGCAAAATAATGCCTCCTGCGATCTGCACATCAAAATGCCTTAAACCGATCGTACGGCGGCTTGCCTCCCTGACTACGGCAAAGGCCTCCGGCAGGATCTCAGCGAAAATCCTGTTACGGCTTATTTTCAATTTCTCTTTTAATTTCTCCTTTTCTTCGGGCATGGCCACCAAAAGCATTGCCTGGCGCAACTCCTCCAGCTCCCCGGAGAATTGTTCGGCTTTGGCGCTTAAATGCCGCTTAAACTCATCCGTCTTGGCCCGAAGCTCGGAGTCGCTAAGCGCCTGCATCCTGCTTTCATAAGAATTCACCAGGTTAACCAGGCCGGCTACCTCAACCATCTTATTCATCGATGGGCTGGGCATCTCGGAATGCAAAACTATATTTAAACCGGGGAACTTTTTCCTGATGGCTCCCTGTTTATTATTAAGCATTGCTTTTTTGATCAGGCCTAACATAAATATCCTTTGTTATTGTGCGCTGAACTTCAGAAAAGCCTCGATAAATTCATCCAAGCCGCCGTCTAAAACCTTTTGAGCGTCCCCCGTTTCAATATCCGTGCGGTGGTCCTTGACTAAATGGTAAGGATGCAATACATACGAACGGATCTGGCTGCCCCATTCGATCTTCTTTTTTTCCTGGCCCTGCTGCTTTAACTCTTCTTCCTTTTTAGCCGCCTGGGCCTGGTAAAGACGGCCTTTGAGTATTTTCAAAGCGGTCTGCTTATTCTGATGCTGCGAACGCTCATTCTGGCACTGCGCCACGATCCCTGTGGGTATATGCGTGATCCTTACCGCTGAATCCGTGGTGTTGACGCTTTGGCCTCCCGCGCCCTTGGAACGGAATACATCGATGCGCAGTTCCTTCTCATCCAATTGGATATCTAAATCCTCTTCGATCTCCGGGATCACGTCTACCGAGGCAAAAGATGTATGCCTGCGCTTATTGGCGTCAAAAGGAGAGATGCGCACAAGGCGATGCACCCCCCTCTCCGTCTTTAAATACCCGTAAGCATAATCCCCCTCGATCAGGAGGGTAATATTTTTTATCCCTGCCTCTTCCCCGAGGAGGATATCAATGGTTTTGACCGTGTAGCCCCGGTTTTGCGCGAAACGGCTGTACATCCGAAAGAGCATCCCCGCCCAATCACAGGACTCTGTGCCGCCTGCCCCGGCATTAATACTTAAGATCGCGCTATTCTTATCAAGCCGGCCCCCCAAAAGCACCTGAAACTCCAGCTTATCTATAATGCCAAGGAGGCTGTCGGCATTGTTCTTTAGGTCAAGGAGCAGCTCTTCATCATCCTCCTTAACCAAAGGGATGAGCTCTTTAAGCTCCTGGTATTTCTTATAAGCCAGCTCCCAGGGCTCAACAACCGCCTTGAGGACTTTTAATTCCCTGACTATCTTTGTAGAGTGTTGGGCGTCATCCCAAAATCCCGCGGCGGACATTTGGCTGGATAGATCATCTGCCAGGCGCTTTTTATTTTCAACGTCAAAGATAACCTCTTAGATTTTCAATAGTTATCCCGATATCAACAAGTTTGGTTTTAATTTCTTCAAGCATGGCTCCTCCGGCTCATTATGATTTTTTTATTCCCTTAAGCGCAAGCGTGAATTCATCGCGGTTATCTGAAGCCAGCGCGGCTTCCTCCTCGGTGATCTTACCCCCGCGCACTAATTTGACCAGAGACTGGTTGAATGACTGCATGCCGAATAACGCGCCCTCCTCAATGAACTGGGGGATCTCCCAGATCTTCCCTTCGCGGATAAGCCGGCTGATCGTCGGTGTCAAAACCATAACCTCGCAGGCAGGCACGCGGCCTGTGCCGTCCTTAGTAGGGACCAGCCGCAGAGAGATCACCCCTTTGAGCAAGGTAGCCAGCTGGTTCCTTACCTCCTGATGCTGGTGCGGTGGAAAAAGATTGATCAGCCTTTCCACGGTCTGAGAGGCATTGATAGTATGAAGGGTGCTTAAAACCAGCACTCCTGTTTCCGCCGCGGCGATGGCGCTTGAGACGGTCTCATAATCGCGGATATTCCCGATAAAGATCACATCCGGGCTCTGCAGGGTAAAAGCGCGTAGCGCCGTAGGATAGGAAGAAACGTCGATCCCCAGCTCCCGCTGGTTGATAATTGACAGTTTGTCTTCAAAAGTAAACTCGATCGGCTCTTCGGCGGTCAAGATGTGTTTTTTGGCATTATTATTGATATGCTCGATCATGCTGGCCAGGGTCCT
>SCRK01000195.1 GCA_004298075.1 bacterium
TTCTTGTCACCCTGATAATACTTTTGGGATTTGCTGTTTATGCCAACTCACTGCACGGCCAATTCATCTGGGATGACGGAGTTTTTATAAAGCACAACGCCTATATCGGGGATTGGCACAAGCTTAACCAGATTTTCACCGGAGACTCCGGGGCCGGTTCCTCGGTCAAGATGAACTGTTATCGGCCTATCCAGATGCTTACTTATATGGCCGATCATTCGCTGTGGGGGCTGAATGTCTTCGGATACCACCTTACGAGCGTTATCCTGCATATCGCGGTTGCGCTGGCTGTTTACTGGCTGGTGCTGCTTCTTTTCGGCAGTATCCCGTTTTCCTTCTTTACATCCATATTATTCGTCGCGCATCCGGTTAATACTGAAACGGTTTCCTATATCTCGGGGCGCGCCGACATTCTTTCGGCGCTGTTTATATTGCTATTCCTTATTTCTTACATCAAAAATAACTCTCAATTAAACTTAAAGTTCTATATACTTATGCTGTCAAGCTGCGTGTTAGCTTTTCTCTCCAAAGAAAATGCCCTCGTTATAATGCCGCTTTTATTGCTCTATCATTATATTTTCAGGCAAAGGATCAAGGGCCGGCTATTTCTTCCGCCTTTAATAATTTCTTTGTTTTACATCTTATTGAGGCCGGTCAGGCTGCTCTCGTTTTCCTTTGGCCCAGTCCTGATCATTAAAAGGATCCCCGGATTTTTTGCCGCTCTTGCCAATTACCTTAAGGTACTATTGCTGCCGTTAAATCTACACATGGAATACGGCAACAGGCTGTTCAATATTATCCAGCCGCAAGTTTTGTTTGGCTTAGGGACATTTATTTTTCTTTTGTTCTTGGCCTTGCGCGGAAGAGACACTAAGCGAGTCATCTCTTTTGCGATCTTATGGTTTTTTGCCGCGCTTTTGCCCACTACCAGCATTTATCCGGTGCATTCATTCTATATGACGGAGCATTGGCTTTACCTGCCTTCCATAGGATTCTTCCTTCTCCTAGGCTGGGGGCTGTCTTTATTGTACGAAAATAAGAATTACCGATTTGCCGCGCTCGGTTTATTGGCCTGCCTTTTATTCTCCTATTCATATTTAACCGTTAAACAGAATAATTACTGGAGGGATGAGCTGGGGTTTTATAAGAGGACCCTGGAATATACACCTGATAGCCCTATGGTGCATAATAATCTGGGGAATATTTATTTGGGAGCGGGCGACGAAGCCGGAGCGATAAAAGAATACCTTAAGGCAATAAAGTTTGACCCCAGGCTTGCTGAGGCTTATTATAACCTCGGCAACGCCTACCATAACCTTGGCAAAATAGATAAAGCAACGGAGCTGATGCGCAAAGCCATCGAGTTAGACCCCGCTTATCTGGAAGCTTATAATGATCTTGCCTCCGATTATGCGGATACGGGCAACATAGAAGAGGCGCTTAAGTTATGGAATGAGGCGGTCAGGCTGGATCCGGGCTTTGCGACAGCCCATTTTAATTTATCCCAATATTATTTCAAGCGCAAACAATATGATCTGGCGCTCTTCCACTGCGATAAGGTGCTTGAGCTTGGATATCAGGTTGATCGCCGTTTCCTCAAGGAGTTGGAGCCTTTCCGGGGTGACAAGAATAGATAGCTTAGACTTTTATTTCGGGAGAAACAGGTTTGCCGCCTCTTGCAGCTTTATCAAAAATTCTTCCGGCGTTTTGATTTTGGATAACCGCTTTAACCAGTATGCGGGGCGGCCGTAGAATTTCTTCACGCATTTAGCGCGGTTCTCGGAATGTTCGATCAAACTCTTTCTGTAACCGGTGGTATCATAACCCCATTCCCCCTCCTGAATAACTCCTTCTTTTATTTTCCTATAGCGTTCCAAAGATCCTAATAGAGGGGTATATATATTAAATGAAGCAAAATCAAGCTTCAGGTTGATCGCGAATTCTGTTAGTTCTTTCCAGTTATCCGCAAGACCATTAAGGCCCAGGATAAAATCCCCGCATACATCTATTTTCAATCCGTGGCATAGCGCGATGGTCTTAATAATATCCTGTAAACTTACCCTGCGGTTGAATTTGGAGAGGTTCAAGTCATCGCTTTCTATTCCCATGATAACCGTATGGCATCCGGCCTGGCGCATCATAGCCAGGAATTCTTCGGATAATGACCCCGCTTTAATATAGCAGTGCCAGCTGAATTTCCAATCCCGCGAAATCATGGCTTTGAGCACCTCTTTAGCCGCCTCGGAAGGAAACCCGAAACTTAAATCCGAAAAGAAGATCTCTTTTACGTTAAGCCTGCGCAATAATTCCAGCTCGCCTATCACGCTTTGCGCCGATTTATGTACGAAAGGAAGGTACGGGGATGACCAGGAGCAGTATGAGCAGGGATAGGGGCACCCCCAGCTTATAGTTACGATAGCACTGCGCCTATATTTATCGAATGGGGAACGGTGTTTCGTATTAAGAAAGGCTTCATGGCGGGGCAAAGGTAACTCAACACTCTGTTTAAGGGCAAGGGGAGGCAGGCTGTCAAGAGCTCCATCGAGTTTTTGTAAAAGAGCCGGGCTAGACACTTCTCCGGTTCGAAAATACCCGGCGATCCCAGGGTCAAGCGGATGCCGGATAACCGTTACCTTTAAAGGTAAAACCTGCTCAACGAAAGCTTTTTCCTGAAAAATATCCCCAAAAACAGCTATACTCAGCTTTGGAAAGGCATCCCGCAAACTGACCAGCGCCGCCTTATCCTTATCCCAGACAATTGACGACATAGACATAACCAGCTGCGTGACCGTCTTTTCGCGTATAAAACGCAGAGTATCTTTTATCGTCATTCTATGGATCGCGCTGTCCAAGTATGAAACTTGCATGGAGGCGGGAACCTGGGCGCTCAGTAAAATAAAATCAAAAGGCTGCCATATATACCTGGCTTTGGACACCCATGTGCAGACGATCCCCCTATACAAAGGAGGCTCGCTGGGGGGATTCAAAAATAACACATGCCCGGCATACCGCGTAGTTTCTGTTTTAAGCATGCTTTTACTCTATCAGAAGTTGCGTAATTGCGCAAATGAAAATTACCACAAAATTGCCACAAAAAATTGGCATTTTAGCCTTAAATATGTTATATTTATCCTAATATAATCCGGTAACTCTGATTATGGAGGTGATCAGGGTTGCCACGGTAAATTTTGAAGCCGGATTGACAGAATGGGTCAGTCTGGCTTTCTTTTTTTGTGGGACAATTCAAATTATGCCAAAGAAAATAACCAAAATTTTATCTATTTTTATCTGTTTCTTGCTCATCTTCCAGCAATCCGGCTTTAGCCAGATTGCCGGTGAGCTGGACCTATCCAGCCATTTTGCCCGGCTAGGCAGCGCTCTCTTCCAGCCGGATACCTTCCGGCCCCTGCA
>SCRK01000196.1 GCA_004298075.1 bacterium
ATCAGTTTAATAATCAAGAAAAGTTTTTTCCCGGAAGGAATAAGCGGCTTTAGCGGGCATACGCGGGCTTTTTTGAAGATCCAGGATGGCTGCGCGAATTTCTGCACCTATTGCAAGGTGGCTTTGGTTAGAGGCAGGGAGACTAGTAAAAAGCTTAAACAGGTGCTTAAAGAGGCAAAAGCGCTGGCTGAGCGCGGATACAAAGAGATCGTCCTTACCGGGATTTGCCTCGGCGCCTACGGCAGGGATCTTTCATCCCGGCAAGAGTTGGTTGATGTGGTTGATACCTTGGAAGAGATAGAAGGCCTGGAGCGCATCAGGCTTAGCTCTATTGAAGCCGGCGATGTTTCTTCGAAGCTTATCAGCCGCATGCGCCAAAATAAAAAGCTCTGCCGGCACCTGCACATCCCTATACAGAGCGGTGATGACCGTATCTTAAAACGGATGAACCGTAAATATACCGCCAAAAATTACCGGGATTTGATCGCCGGCATAAAGCGCGATGTGCCCGGAGTTTCCATTACCACGGACTGCCTGATCGGCTTTCCGGGAGAAACAGAGGAGAATTTTGAGAATACGGTTAATTTGGTAAAAAAGATCATGCCTTTAAATACCCATATATTTCCTTATTCCAGCCGTCCCGGGACCAGCTCCGCGGAGTTCAAAGGTTCGCTTGACCCGAAACTGATCCGCCGGCGCTGCATACATCTGGAGAGGGTTGCCAAAGAGAGCAAGGGTAAGTTTATGAAAAGATTTACCGGCACAACAGCGTTAGTTTTGATCGAGGGTGCTTCCAATGATGATGCCGGTTTGCTGGAAGGCTTGACAGATAATTACCTTAAGGTAAAATTGCCTTTTAAGCCCGGGCTAAAGAATAAGATCGTACGGGTAAAACTAAAGAGTATAGCCGGAGGCAGTTTCATCGGGGAATATATTGACAAATATTAAATTAGAGCTAGAATTTATAAATATATGAAGACGCGTATTTATTATCATCACACGGATTGCGGGGGAGTGGTTTATTACGCTAACTACCTTAAATTCTTTGAGGAGTCCCGCAGCGAATATTTTGCTTCAAAAGGCGCCTCGATCAAGTGGCTGGCCGACAACGGGGTCATGTTTGTGGTCGCCCGCCAGGAGGTGGATTATAAATTACCTGCCTTCTACGGGGATGAACTTGAGGTCTTGAGCCAGGTGGGTACGGTTGGCGGAGCGCGTATCGAATTTTTACATGAGATCTATAACCAGAACAAGCAGCTTATCGTTAAAGCCAAAACTATACTTGTCTGTGTGGATAAGAATTTGAAGCCGAAGGCCATCCCTGACGACCTCCGTAAAAAACTGGCGTAATCTCCTTAATATAAATCTTAAAAGGACAAAATATGAATGATTTACTAAAGCTATTGCGGATAAGACGCAGCATAAGGAAGTTCCAAAATAAAAGCATACCTAACGGTGATCTGGAGAAGATTATTGATGCTGCCAGATTTTCCCCTACCGCCAGGAACGTGCAGCCTTGGGAGTTTGTGCTGGTCATTGATAAGAATAAATTAACCGGTTTGGCTAAGTTGGCTGAAAACGGTTCGTTTCTGGCCCAAGCAGCCGCCTGTATCGCGGTATTTTGCGCGGATACCAAGTATTACCTTGAAGACGGAAGCGCTGCCACTTGTAATATTCTCCTGGCAGCTACAGCGTTAGGGATAGGTTCCTGCTGGGTCGCCGGCGATAAAAAACCTTACTGCCCTCAGGTAAGCTCCCTGCTAAAGGCCCCTTTAGGCATGAAATTGGTAAGCTTGATTGCTTTAGGTTACCCTCAGGACAAAAACGCTTTTAATGAATCGGAAAAGCGCAAACTTAAGGAATTGATCCACTGGGAGGGATTTTAATGCCGCAAGTTGTCTGGTTAGGGCAATCCGGCTGCCTGTTGCCGATGTTTATAATATTCAATCTTTTCTTCGGGAGGTTATTTATCCATTCAACCGCCATCTGGTTAGGTATCGAAGGGTTGCTTATATTAATATTCATTTTACAAATGCACTTTTTTCTCCGAAAAATAGGCAGTCAGATCAACAGGCCGCAAGGCCGCAGCGAGATCATTGATGTGGAAGGGAAGGTGGTTGAGGAAAGGGATAAGCTTAAGTGATTTTTGTTGACAACCTCCGCAGTTGTGCTATCATTCATCCTAATTTTCAAAAACTTCAAAAAAGAAGAAAGCTTTAAAGGTTCCTGAAAGGAGCGTAGTAAAAATGGGTTTTGATCTGTTGTTGTTGGCGCCGGTAGGTTCGATTTTGGCTTTAAGTTTTGCTTTTTATCTGGCCTTAAGCATCCTCAAGATGGATGAAGGCACGGATAAAATGAAGGAAATCGCTCAGGCAGTGCGCGTGGGAGCCCGGGCCTACTTAAAGAGGCAGTATCTTGGGGTCTCGATGTTTTTTATCGTGGTATTTTTTATCCTTCTGACTATGGCTTTGAATCATTACCTGGTGATCTTCGTGCCTTTTGCTTTTTTGACCGGGGGGTTTTTCTCAGGGCTCTCCGGATTTATCGGCATGTCTATTGCCACGCAATCTTCTAACCGCACTGCCCAGGCTGCTTCCAAAAGCCTGAATTCAGGCCTGCGCGTGGCTTTTTCAAGCGGGGCGGTCATGGGCCTTACTGTAGTTGGCTTAGGACTGCTGGATTTAAGCATCTGGTATTATTTTCTGAACTGGTATTATTCGGCGCATCCCTTACCTATGGGCGCTGATAAGATCACGGCAATTACTTCCACCATGCTTTGTTTTGGTATGGGTGCCAGTTCCATGGCGCTTTTTGCCAGGGTAGGCGGAGGTATTTTTACCAAGGCAGCGGATGTGGGAGCGGATCTGGTAGGTAAAGTAGAAGCGGGAATTCCTGAGGATGACCCACGCAATCCGGCAGTTATTGCCGATAACGTAGGTGATAACGTCGGCGATGTTGCCGGCATGGGGGCGGATCTTTATGAATCCTACGTTGGTTCCATTGTTGCTACCTCGGCTTTAGGGGTTGCTGCCGGCCTGGGTGTTGCCGGAGTAACCGTGCCAATGGTCATGGCCGCTGTAGGGGTTATTTCTTCGATTATCGGGACATTTTTTGTCAAAAGCGGAGAACAGGCCAGTCAAAAAGTCCTGCTGGCAGCTTTGCGTAAAGGTGTGTTTACCAGTTCATTATTGGTGGCCGTAATTTCCTTCTTTTTGGTTAAGTCCACTTTAGGGATAGGGCATTTAGGGGTTTACTGGTCGGTCCTGGCAGGTTTAGTTGCCGGTGTTTTGATCGGTTTATGTACTGAGTATTATACCTCCAGCGGATTTAAGCCAACCCGCTCTATTGCCGATGCTTCTTTAACCGGGCCGGCAACCGTAATTATCGGAGGTATCGCTGTAGGTATGATGTCTACCGCTATCCCGGTAATTATCGTCTGCATTGCTATTTTAGCCAGTTTCTTTTTGTCCGGAGGAGCAGC
>SCRK01000197.1 GCA_004298075.1 bacterium
TGCGAATCAGACTCCTGCTTAGTAACCTTGCCGTCTTTATTCTTATCGGCCGCAAGCTGCATATTTGTTTTATCGGCCGAAAGCTCCTTTGAGTCAAGAGCCCCGTTCTTATCCTTATCCAGTTCGTTGAACCTTTTTGCCTGGTAGGCTTGCATCTCTTCAGAAGTAACAAAACCATCCTTGTTCGTATCCATCTTTTGAAACTCCGATTTTACCGCCTGCGTATCAGCCGGCTGGGCAAAAACATTAAAACCAGTGAAAAACAGAGAACAAAATAATATGATTCCGCATCTGGCCGCATTCATCATTACTCTCCTTCTCTTCTATTAAACACTTTCCCTGTCAGGGATTTAAATATTATAACACAAGCTCTCGCGGTAACCATATTTTTTACGCTTTCTTTATGACCTTCAAGACAGCGTCCTTGGGGCTGCGTATATAAAGCTCGCAATAAGAGGAAACCTCTTTTATAGATTTGATACCGGCAGCCCTTAATTTATTAAGGAAATCGCTCCTTTTAGCAATTTCATCCATGATCTGTTTTCCGCTTAACCCGCTGGACCTGCTTAATTTATCCCTATATACTGTGCTGGGATCAAGCTTATTGATCCTGCGCGATGCCGGATCAAACCTCCATAAAGGAGAGACCAAAACCGTCTTTTGCTCAAGGCCGGCGGATTCGGAAAGTTCCTCAACCACCCGCAAAACACCCTGGCCCGTATTTATCTTTCTCATGACTATAAAAACATCGATCAGGCTCACCAGCACTTCAGGGACATTCATCGGGTTATTTTGCAAACGAAGGATGGTCTCCCTTACTGTGCTGGCATGTATCGTGGCCAGGCAATACTTGCCTATGTTCATCGCCGTTATCATGTCTCCAGCTTCACTCCCCCTCACCTCTCCTACAATTATGCGCTCCGGCCTCATCCTTAAACTATTCTTGACCAGATCCGCCAGGGAAAGCTCATCATCGCTTTCCAGCCGGGAAACATTGCCGATCCAATTAGTAAGCAACTCAAAGGTATCTTCGATCACGACTATGTGCTGGTCAGAAGGGATAAAACTTAACAGGGCATTAAGTATCGTTGTCTTGCCGCTGCCCGGGCCGCCTGAGACAAGGATATTCGCCGGCTTGACTCCCAGCCCTTCAATATAGAGCCAAAGTTGGGCAGCCAGCTCAGCGCTCAATGTCCCTTTTTCCATCAAGTCAATAATGCTAAGCGGGTTGGGCTTGATCTTGCTTATGGTCAATTCAGGGCCTAAAGGCGAATATACAATATTAACCCGTCCGGCCATCCCCGGCATATCCACATTATTTATCTTCCTTATTTTATTCTTATCGGCGAAGATCAGTATCTTTTTTATTAAAAGGTTAAGTTCCCGAAGATCAGTAAAGCGTTTGTCTGTTTCAGTTAATCCTTCGCTTTGGCGGTGCGTATATATAGGGCCTGTGCCGTTAATAATGATATCCTCAACCTCCGGGTCATCCAAGAGCGGATTGATCATACCGTAGCTTTGGAATTCGGCGAGAAAATCTTTTTTGTTTTTCTCGTCAACCAGGTACCTGAAATTGCCTTTGCAATCCTTATCCTCCAGGGATTTACAAAATCCCGTGAAGGCCTCTAATATAACAGACTCTTTGACCTCAGCCGGCTGAGAGAGATTTATCCGGTCCTTCACCCTCTCCAGCAGTTCCTCCTCTAATGCTATCCTCGCCTCATCCATAGTTGATCACATCCTTAATGTAAGCGGCACGCCGGCTTAATTCCGCGTTTCCGGTAATAATTCTGATGATATTCCTCTGCCGGGTAAAACTTCGCTAAAGGGAGGATCTCTGTAACGATCTTACCCTTAAACTTTCCGGAGCTTTCAAGTTTTTGCTTAGACTCACGGGCGGCTTTTTCCTGCTCCGGGGTGCTGTAAAATATAGCTGAGCGGTACTGGCTG
>SCRK01000198.1 GCA_004298075.1 bacterium
ACGCTCGCGTCTGATGGTGGAATTGCGCGACGATATCCTTGACCAAGTGAACAAATTCTATTATGAACGTTTAAGGGTGAAAATGGAGCTGGGTAGTTTAAACATTGAAGACAGGAAGAAGAGGTTTGAAAAGGAGCTGAAGCTCAATGAACTGGCTGCCTCTTTGGATGCCCTTACCGCAGGGTATTATTCTGAACAATTAGGGAGGCTTTTGCGAGGTTAAGTTGCCGAATTATGGCGTCAACCCAAAGCATCCAGAGCCGTCGTTATCGTAATAGCAGTGCCATTGGCTCCATCCTGAGCCTGGCTCATATCGTAGATAGTAGTGATAACCTCTCGAGGCATTGGGAGTTTTTCCACCGCTGGTGCACCTGGCTGCACCCAAGGTTACAGCCGTTGATGTGGGGTCTATTGGGTAGTACCGATAGAAGTTGGTAGATACGCAAGTGTTGTCTACTCCCACGTCGTCATACTGTATATTAGTCATATTTTGATTGTTTAGCCAATATTCATGAGCAAGCTGACGCATAATTCCTATACGTACTTTAGCTTCGGCAAGACGGGATTTTTCAACAGTAAGGGAGTATTGACTAATGCCCACTGCCGCAAGTATCCCTACGATGATTATGATTACGATCAGTTCAATCAGGGTGAAACCGCGTTTCATTGATTACTCCTCTTATTGATTAGTTTATCATACTCCAATTTCTTATCAATCAGAATTTGCAGGGATAGTCCCCTGCTAGAGGGTAGGCGGAATGGCGAGGCTTGACTCTAAGCAGCATCTCAAAAATTCGAGCGGGCAAGGTTGCCCGGCTATAAACGAAGCAGACAGAGCGAGAATTTTTGCCGAAGCGAAGATTTTCCTCGCTGGGGAAAATCGAGCGGTGCTGCGAGAGGCAAGTCTTGACAGCCCGCCTAAAATTTCTTGCAAAAGCCGTCTGTTTGTGTTAATTTATAGAAACTCGCCTATCTTATTAACCCTTTTAACGCGAAGGATTAAAGTTATGAACGCTTTGCATTTTACGGACGCCAATTTCAAGAAAGAGGTGCTGGAATCGGAGCTGCCGGTTATGGTTGATTTCTGGGCTGAATGGTGCGGCCCATGCAAGATGATTGCTCCTTATGTCGAAGAAATGGCTAAGGAATACGCGGGAAAAATGAAGATCGGCAAAATTGATGTTGATTCAAACTCAAAGATCGCAACCCACTACGGAGTGATGTCAATACCGACCATTATCTTCCTTAAAAAGGGTAAGGTCATGGACCAGCTTGTGGGGGCTTTAAGCAAGCTTGACCTGAAGCGTAAGATCGAAGAGAATCTTTAATGCGCAAAATATTTATTGCCGCCACCAAGCAGAACGACGGCAAGACCACGGTTTCCCTGGGGATAATCAAGAATTTGCAGCAGAAGTTCGGCAAAGTGGGTTTTATCAAGCCGATCGGCCAGCGCTACCTTGAGGAGGATGGTTTAAAGATCGACGAAGATTCTATCCTCATCGAAGAGGTATGCGGCATAAAGTGCGGGCTTAAAGACATGAGCCCGATCGCGGTAGAAAAAGGTTTCACTGAGAAATATATTACCAAGCCTGATAAAAAAAGCATCTCCGGCCAGATCCAGAATTCTTTTCGCAGAATTTCAAAAAAACAGGAACTGGTGGTGATCGAGGGAACAGGCCATGCCGGGGTTGGCTCGGTATTTGACCATTCCAATGCTGCCGTTGCCAGGCTTTTGGGCTCAAAGGTGATCATCATTTCTTCCGGGGGAGTGGGCAGGCCGATAGATGAGATCGTATTGAATAAAGCGCTTTTTGAAAAAGAGGGGGTCAAGGTATTAGGGGTTATCGTAAACAAGGTGCTCCCGGATAAGTTCGCCAAGATCAGCGGATTTGTAAGAAAAGGGCTGGAAAGAAAAGGGATCGATGTATTGGGCGTGCTTCCTTATGACCCAATGCTGGCCCGTCCCACAATAGAGCAGATCTTGGAGGAGACCGATTTCCAGGTGATCTGCGGTAAGGAATACCTGGAGCGTTCCGTGGCAAAGGTGATCGTCGCGGCAATGGAGCCTCGCGACGCTGTGCGTTATATCAGCGAAGATAGCCTGATGATCACTCCCGGAGACCGGGAGGATATGATCATGAGCGCGCTTAGTTGTTTCCGCGATCCCGGTAATAAAAAACTTAAAGTTTGCGGCATGGTGCTTTCCTGCGGGATCACGCCGGAGGCTCCGATCATGAATCTGCTGGAGAAGGCCGAGATCCCTGTTTTGTTGGCCAAATCCGATACTTATGATGTGGCCACCTGCCTGCATGACCTGACGGTAAAGATCAGGCCCTGCGATAAGGATAAAATTGAAGCCGTGGTAAAATTAGTCCAGGAGAATGTGGATTTCAAAAAAATATTGAAAGGAATTTAGGATGAATACGATTGAAAAGATCCGCAAGCTCGCCAGGAATAAGGCCAGGAGGATCGTTTTGCCGGAGTATGACGATAAGCGGGTTATTGAGGCAGCAGCCATCATCAGGCAGGAGTCACTGGCAGACCCCATAGTTTTGACCCCGGATAAGATCGATCAAAGGGAGAAGGAAAGATATATCGAAGAGTATTATAAACTTTATCAGACGAAAGATGTTGATCTGGATACTGTAAAGAAGCTTTTTTCAGAGACACTTTACTATGGAGCAATGATGGTCCGCCAAGGTAAGGCGGATGGCCTGGTCGCCGGGGCAAGCCACACTACCCCGGATATGGCCCGCGCCTGCATACGCTGCATCGGACTGGATGAACGCTTTACCATTGCCTCAAGCTGCTTTATCATGGATGTGCCAGATTGCGTTTACGGGGATAACGGGACCTTTATTTTTGCCGACTGCGGGATCATTCCCGATCCTAATGCCCGGCAATTATCCTGTATAGCCACCTGTGCCGCGGAACTGGCCAATAAAGTATTGGGGCTGACGGCCAGAGTAGCTTTCTTAAGTTATTCTACCAAAGGCTCGGCAAAGACGAAATCCGCGGAAAAGATCGCCGAAGCTTTGGCCCTGCTTAAAGAACAATCCCCTTCAATATTGGCCGACGGAGAAATACAGGCGGATGCTGCGATCGTCCCCGAAGTAGCTAAAATAAAATGCCCGGACAGCCCGATAAACGCAGGCGCCAATGTGCTTATCTTTCCTAATCTCGAAGCCGGGAATATCGGGTATAAGCTTGTGCAGAGGTTAGCTAATGCCAGGGCACTGGGGCCGCTCTTCCTGGGATTGAATAAGCCTGCCAGCGATCTATCCCGCGGCTGTTCAGTAGAAGATATCGTTGATTGCGTGGCAGTTACCGCGATAAGGGCGTAATAGCCAGTAGGCAGTAGATTGTAGTTAGCAGATAGGAAAAGACAAAAGAATGGATATATTAGTTATAAACAGCGGAAGCTCTTCGATCAAATTCAAACTCTTTCAGATGCCCGAAGAGCGCCTGGTCGCTAAAGGCCTGATCGAACACATAGGGGAAGCGGGCTCAAGGTTTACCGACCATTACTCCGGCTTGAAGGTTATACTGGACAAGGTTGATGGCGTGCAGGCGGTGGGCCACCGCGTAGTGCATGGCGCTGAAAAATTTAAAAAACCGGTTATAGTGGATACAGGCGTGATCAGGGGGATCAAAAAATGCTGCGCGATCGCGCCCCTGCATAACCCGGCGAATTTATCCGGTATCCTTGCCTGCCAACGTTTGTTACCCGGGGTTAAACAGGTCGCGGTCTTTGACACCGCTTTTCACCAGAGTATCCCTGCGCATGCCTATATTTACGGACTCCCTTACGATTATTATCAAAGGCAAGGTATACGAAAATACGGTTTCCACGGCACAAGTCATCACTATGTTGCCCTGGAGGCCAGCCGCATCTTAAAGAAACCATTGAATAAACTAAAGCTGATCACCTGCCATTTAGGCAACGGCTGCAGCATTACCGCCATAGATAAGGGCAGCTCCATTGATACCAGTATGGGTTTTACCCCCCTGGAGGGGTTGGTAATGGGGACCAGGTGCGGAGACATAGATCCTGCTTTGGTCACCTATATTATGCGGAAGCATAAGTTGGATATAAAACAGATGGAAGCGGTTTTAAATAAAGAGAGCGGGTTAAAGGGGGTCTCCGGCATAAGCAATGATATGCGCAGGCTGGAAGCAAAGGCCAAGGCAGGCAATAAAAGAGCAGGCCTGGCCATAGATATTTTTATTTA
>SCRK01000199.1 GCA_004298075.1 bacterium
TTCGTTCCTGTTAGGTTATAACTTCACTACTTTAGTAGCTTGTTCACCTTTAGGACCTTTTTCGATCTCGAACTCAACTTCCTGGCCCTCCTCTAAAGTCTTATAGCCATCACCCTGGATAGCGGTGTGATGCACGAATACATCAGCGCCGTTCTCAGGAGTAATAAATCCATAACCCTTTTGATTGGAAAACCACTTTACTTTACCTTTTGCCATTTTCTCTGCTTCCTCCTTTCCCTAGAATTATAGCAAGCTAAAAGAGCAGATTAACAAAAAAACCGTAAGGTGTGTTATTCTCTCTCCTTACGGTTAAAGACCTCTACTCCCTTGCTGACTACATGGATAAATATACACTATTTCCGCCGTTTGTCAATAAAAATATTTCTGGATTCACTAGCCCATCAAGCGTAAAAACCCCAAATAGGCTGTAAACCGAAACAAGATGATTGGTCATCTATCCACTGGCAGGCCCACGTGCTTGCGCCTGTTACCGGATTAAAGTTTAGATAGTAATAATACCCCCTGGAGGCGTTGGGTGTTTTACCGCCGCTGGTGCACCTGGCCGCAACCAAAGTCACGTTGGACGGATAGAAATTCACGTAGTACCTATAGAACCCAGTAGATGCGCAGGTATTATCCACCCCAGCATCAGCATTTGTCATAGTTAACACTGTGCCATTATTCATATAATACTCATAAGCAAGCTGGCGCATGGTGCCAATGCGTACTTTAGCTTCGGCAGTTCGTCCTTTCTCAACCATAAGGGAGTATTGGGTAATGCCTACCGCGGCAAGTATCCCTACGATGATGATTACGATGATAAGCTCTACGAGGGTGAAACCATGCTTTTTTTCTGGTATAATTTTTTTAAAGGTTATAAAAGAATTAGTTAAGGATTTGCCCGGAGATTTTGGTTGGGGGGTAGGGGTTTTATTTTCCATGTTTATAGTCTACCCCCCCCCCCCCAGGAATTGTCAAGTTTTTTCAGAATCAGGTATAAACTGTGCAAGATAGGAATTTGCGGCGGGTATTGGGAAAAGGGATGATTATACGCTCAGTTCGCGGGGGATAAAGTCTATGCTTAACCTTGCCCTTAATGCGGCGGCAAGCCGTGCAAGGGTTTTGACATTAATGCGGGCATTTCTTAAATCTTCCAGACGCGAAATAGTCTGCTGGGTAGTATTAACTTTTCTTGCTAATTCCGCCTGACTTAAATGCCTCATCCGCCTTAATTGCGTGATCTTATAACCTATTTGCAGCCTTGCTGCTTCTTCGTCATAAGCTTTTCTAAATTCAGGGCTCTTTCTAAATTCTTCTTCAATATGCCGGCTTACCGTTTTGGAAACTATTGCTTTTTTTTTCATAGAGATCACCTATACTATATACGCTCGTTATTCTATCTTTGGTAATTTAATCCTACCTTCTCGGAAACGCATCTGAAAATCATTCATCCTATTTTTTGCCTTTAACATATCCTCTTGGGGGACTTCTCTTGTTTTCTTAATAATGCCATGTAATAGAACAATATAATCACTAAACATATAGGCGTAAATTACTCTTATTTGGTTTCCCGAGAAAATGACCCTAAGTTCATATAACCCTTCCTGAAGCGCGTCAACATAGGGCCTTCGTAACTCTTGCCAGCGGCCTTCTAAAAACTCTATTCTTGCTAAAACCTTGGCTTTTATTTTGAGCTCGAAGCCATTTATAAACTTTTCTACCGGCCGCCTGTTTCTTCGATCTTCATAGTAGATAGCTTTCTTTTTCATACCGGCTTTTCGGCCTAAATAAAATATACATTATTTATGATGTAATGTCAAGATAAATAACACTTTATTGAATGTATATATTAGTCGGCTGACCGCCTGAATGGCTTGACTTATCCTCATTCGGGCATAAAAAATCCTCCTTCTACTATAATTGACGTAAAAAGAGGATAAATCTAACAATTATTTTCAAGACCGTCTATTGCTTTAAGGTTATAATATCCCAATACCTTCACCTTGGCTTTGGATTTAGCGACCAGCCAATCGTGGTATTTGCGCATAAAGCGGTCATGATCGGATTTCTTAGCCCATTGATATACCGAAGCATACTGATCTTTAAACCCATAGCGCTTCATGGTGTGATAGGCCGCAAAACCGCCTGCTTTTTTGGTATGCCGCGCCCACATCAGGCTGTCTTTGCGGTATTTGGCGACCTCTCCGGGCTTAACTTCAAATAAAACTACATGAATGAACATATTTTGATTATAGCAGATATTTTTTACCACTCAAGCCTGAATCCTGCCTCAACATACCTGCCGGGCTGGGGAATGCCGGTAATATCCTGGTACTCCACATTCAAGATGTTGGTTGAGTTTAAGAAAATCTTGGAGTTTTTGTTCAGGTCATAATTTAACCCCGCGTTCATCAACAGCCAGCCGCGCCTGCCCGGTCTCTCTTTATACTGGAAACCTATCTCCTGCCTGCCAAAAGGGAGTTGAAGATTAAAGATGGTGTTGACCAAATGCCGGGCGTAATTCGGGCCGTATTTATAGAGATACCCCTGGTTATCTATATTTTTATCCGTATAAGTATAGTTAGCGTCAAGGCTTAATATCCTGTTGATCTTCTTGCTTAAGGAATACTCAACGCCAAAAACATTGTCATGGGTAAAATTTCTTGCTTGCCATTCCGGGACGGCGGGAGATCTCACCCAGTCGATCATATTTCGCTCCTGGCGCAAAAAGAAGGTAAAACTTGAGAAAAATCCTTCCTGTTTATATTCAAAACCCGCCTGATAATTCCAGGCCTTCTCGGCAGCTAAGTCAGCGTTGCCTATCGTAGGTATAGCGCTATTATCGCTATAATAAAGCTCGGTAAATGATGGAACGCGCATGCTTCTTGAGATGCCGAAATTCAGGGCCGAATCATCTGTTAATTTAAACCTGGCGCTGGAGGAACCGGTATATACCTTATCAAAATCAGAAAAATCATCCAAACGAAAAGAAAAGCCTAGATCCCATCTCTGGGTGATCCCCACGCTATCGTCCAGGAATATGCTTTGGTGGTCGCGGTTATGCCTGCCTAAATTAGTAGAAGTGATCCTCTCCTGGCCCCATTCCAGTCCCAATCCAACCTTGCCTAATAACCCGGCTGCTTTCTGAAAATAAATACTGGGTGTATACATATCTGTACGATGGTGATTAACAGAACTTGACCGCACCTGTGTCTTATCCAGGACAAATTTGTCAAAATGCCTGCGCCAGAGAAAATTCGGTTTAATTAACAGTCCGCCGCTATCTAAGGTAAGCCCGCTGTTTAGTAGATAGGTTTTGGTCCATTCCTCAGAAGGATAACCCAACCCTGGGGTATAAAAATCATAGGCGCCAAAAGCCTTCTCCTGATAGCCGAAGTTATTCTCCCACACTCCGTCAGGCAGCTGCAAATAGGCGCCTAGTGAAGTGGTAAATTTCTTATAATCCGTGTCGTAGCGGAATCCTTTGGACTGCGCGTCTTCAACGGATAATCTAAGACCCAGCTCTTTGAACTTATCGTTGAAGCTGAATAAGCTGTAGCCGTTGCGGTTATTGCCCGCGCCAAACTCCCAGACCGCCTTTCTCTCTTCAGGCGCCTTTAATGCAAAATTTATTGCCCCTCCAATGGCATCCGGCCCGAATAAAGATGATCCTGCCCCGGGGATAACCTCGATTTTTTTGATATCTTCCTTGGTAAAAGGGATATCGGAGTTATGATGCGCAGTCTGCGGGTCATTTATCCTTTGGCCGTTAAGCAGGATGAGGACCTGTTGGAAGGAAGAACCGCGCAGGGAGAAATCCGTCTGGATACCGCTTTGCAAGGAGCGGCTTTGCAAATCAACCGGCAAACCAGTCAGTTCCTCAACGCCGGATTGATAATCAAAGGCCCTTACTTCTGAGTTATCCGTGGCGTAGGCATTCAAAAGGAACTGCTTTTGCTTGGTGACAACCACGGTCTCCAGCTCCTTGGGACTCTCTTCATAAGAGAAGGATGACTGGGGCAGTAAAAGGAGTATGGCGATAAAAAAACCGCCTAGCTTTATATTAAACATGAGATAATTATAAAGCAGCCGGTCTTATTGTCAACCAGTAATTTATATTTAGTTTACTATTGGCGGCAGTGCACTACATCGCCGCTGGAAACCTTTTGAATGATCCCGGAGTCTTTGCGGATAAGCAGGGTGCCGTCCTCATCGATATTGACGGCCGCGCCTTCGATGTGCTTGTGCTGATAATAGACTTTGACGTGCCTGCCCAGGGTAAGGGAAAGGGAGCGCCACTTCTCAATTATGGCTTTAGCCCCCTTATCACCCAAGAGAAGGTAATTATTTTCTAACCTGCGCAACAACTCCTGCAAAAGGAGCAGCCGGTCGATCTGTGTGCCTGCCTGCTCTTTTAAAGAGGTGGCCTGGGAGATCAAAGATTTTTTATCATTATTGACATTCAGGCCGATACCGATGGCCACGAAATTCACCTTATCCGCTTCCGCGTTCATTTCAGTCAGGATACCGGCGATTTTTTTGTTATGGATAAGCACGTCATTGGGCCATTTGATCTGCGGCTCTAAGCCGGTAACCTTTTTTACTGCCTCACAGATACTCACCGCGCTTAAAAGGGTCAATACGGGCGAGGCTTGCGGCAGGATCTCCGGCCTTAAGATCAGAGAAAGATAGATCCCTTTGTATTTCGGGGAGAACCAGATCCGGCCTAATCTGCCGCGGCCCTTGGTCTGCGATTCAGTCAAGACAAGGCTCCCGGCAGGCGCTCCACGCATACCCAGCTGCATGGCCAGGTCCATGGTCGAAGATAAATAATCAAAGTAATGTATTTTTTTGCCGATAAATCTGGTATTCAGCCCGCGGCTCACTTCAAAAGCAAAAAGCCGGTCCGGCCTTGACTCCAGGCGGTAGCCTAAATGCGGCACAGCTACGATATCATAACCGGAATCCTTTAGGTCCTGGATATGTTTCCAGAGGGCCTGGCGGCTGATGCCCAGATGCCCGCTTATCTGGTCACCGGAAAGATAATCATGGCCCTTATTCAGGTACTCCAGAATTTTTTCCTTCATCCCCACCTTCTTTCTTATTTTAAATTCGCTGAACGCATGACCTTAATTTAAAGATTGCCTTCTGCCGTTAAGGGCTCCAAGATAATCACGGGCTGATACATGCTTTGGGTTTATTTGTAGAGTTTTTTTATAAAACAGTATTGCTTTATCCGTATCTCCCTGGCTATCATATATATCAGCAATGTTAAAATATAATTCATCAAAGTCCGGGTATAATTTAAGCGCATCCTCAAACGTCGCTAAAGCATCCTTGTTACTCCCCGCGGCGCGATAACAATTTCCTAAATTAAGATAAAAATATTTATCTGATTTGAAAGTTATATATTTATTGTTTTTGGAACTTATTTCTACGGCATTTTTGAAATCCTGATAAGCCTCACTATATTCTCCGGAGCCCAAAAAGAGTAAACCGCGCTGATTATGCGCCATTGCAATGTTGGGATATTTTTCTAATACGTCATTCCAAAGAGTAATACTGCTGTTCCATACCCGGCATCGCTCTCTGGTGGAAGAGAACAAGATCGACATAACCGCTAACATTAACAGGACAACAAATATTCTCACCAAACGGCAATACTTCTTATTATAAGCAAACAGCCGGACAATCCCTTCTCCCAAAAGATAAAGTATGCCGATCGAAGCTAGATAAGCATAACGGTCAGCAACAATCGAAATACTTATTGGTACAAATTGAAGGGCCGGAATAATGGCAATTAAGAAAAAAAGGCTGCCAAAAATTAATTTACTTGTATGCCTTCTTGAAAAAAATACGACTAAAGATAAAATAACGATAATGAATGGGGGGAGGAAAAATTGGGGAGGTAAAAAACCGCCCATCCTAAACGGATAAGGATAGATACAGGCAAGCTTGATCGGAACTAATATTTTATTTAAGTAAAAAACGATACCATAGCCGGCAATCATAATTTTGTCTAAGAAATTAAACAAACTTTCTCCGCGCACAGCGCCAAATCTATACTGAGCGAAGACTGAAATAACGCCAAAAATAGCAGAGAACATAAAAAAGGGTATTTTATCTATAAAAACGGCCTTACCATGCTTTCTTTTGAGCATATAATCTATTAAAAAAAGCATAAGCGGTAAACTGACTGCCATCGGCTTGGCTAATAATGCTAAAATAAAAAGCAATAAGCTAAGGTTATAATATTTTCCTATACGATTTTCACGCATATAAGCAACATAGCATATGATAGACCATAAATAAAACAGGGCGCAAAGTAACCCTTTGGTTTCAGAAATCCAGAGCACTGATTCCGCGTTTAAAGGATGCATCCCCCAGAGAATACCGGTCAATAAAGCTACCGGTAGCCTGCCGGTCAACAATAAGGTAAGAAAGAAAACAAGGAAACAATTGGATAAATGCAAGAGCAGGCTGGTCAGGTGATAACCGAAGGGCTTTAATTTAAAAAGTTGATACTCAAAGGAATAGAATAACATTGTAATCGGATGGTAGTTCCCCATATAAAAAGCGGTAAAGATATGCTTTGTATTATTCAAAGACAAAGACTTTATAACTGTATTTTCAGCTACATACCTGTTGTCATCCCAATTCACAAAATCATTTTTAAGAAATGGGGTGAAGGCGGTAAGGACAATAATAAAGATCAAGCAGGCCGATAGCGCTAACTTTAACTTATACATATTCTTCCTTTAACGGTGATTATATCCCGGGGTGTTGATTTAGAAGATGGGGGGTTCATTTTTTCTCATAAAGCGGGGACATCGCGCGCAGCTTTTGTACTACCCCGGGGAGCTTTTCCAGAAGGTAATCAATATCGGATCCCTTAGTCCAGCGGCCAAAGGTTATCCTTAGAGAGCCGTGGGCGGTTTCATGGTTTAACCCAATAGCCAGTAATACATGCGAGGGCTCTAAAGAACTTGAGGTGCAGGCTGAGCCCGTGGAACAGGCGATCCCCAGCATATCCAGGCTCAAAAGCATTGACTCCCCTTCAATATACTTAATGGAGAAATTTACATTATTCGGCAGCCGTTCTATCGGATGGCCGTTAAGCCTGACCTCGGGTATTCTGGCGGGGATCTCTTTGATCAGCCTGTCACGCAAAGAGATCTGGAATTCAGCTTCGCTTTCCATATTCCGGCGGCAGAGCTGAACAGCTTTGGCCAGGCCGACTATGCCGGGGACATTATGCGTAGAGGCACGCCTGCCTTTCTCCTGGTCTCCGCCGCGCATGAATGTTTCTAAGCGCGTGCCTTTCCTTATATATAAAGCCCCCACCCCTTTGGGCCCGTAAAACTTATGCGCGGAAAGCGATAAGAGGTCCACATTCAACTGGTCTACATTTACAGGAATATGGCCGATCGTCTGCACTGCGTCGGTATGGAAATAGATGCCCTTTTCTTTAGCGATCCCTCCAAGCCGGGCAATCGGCTGAATAGTGCCGATCTCATTGTTAGCGTGCATAATACTGATAAGGATGGTTTTGTCGGTAATCGCCTTCTTTAATTCATCGGGGGAAACCAGGCCGTCTTTGTCTACGCCCAGATAAGTTATTTTAAATCCCTTCTTTTCCAGGAACTTGGCAGGCTCGGTTATAGCATGATGCTCGATAGCTGAGGTAATGATATGATTTCCCTTTTTCTCCAAAGCGCAGGCGGCTCCTAAAAGCGCGGAATTATCCGATTCCGTGCCGCCGGAGGTAAAGACGATCTCCTCGGGCCTGGCATTGATGAACCCAGCCAGCGCCTCTCGGCTGTCCTCCAGCGCCTTCTTAGCCTCCTGGCCGTAAGCATGCAGGCTTGAGGCATTGCCGAACTTTTCGAAAAAATACGGCTCCATGGCAGCCAATACTTCCGGATCGGTAGGAGTGGTTGCCGCGTAATCAAAATATATTTTTTTCATTGGTTAATTACCTCATTTAGGCTGCCGGTACGATACCCTTCCAGATCCACAGTAATATAATTATAACCCAAAGTTTTAAGCCTCGCGGTTATCGCTTCTCTCTTATTTAACAGGCGGCGGATATCCCCTTTGCCTACTTCAATCCGGCAAAGCCCGTTATAATGGCGCAGGCGTACCTGCCTAAAACCAAGGCCGGTAAGATATTCCTCTCCCCCGGCAATGCGCTTAAGCAGCCCAGCGGTTATTTTAGTACCGTAAGGTACGCGCGAAGCAAGGCAGGCTAAACTAGGCTTATTCCAGGTAACCAGGCCCAGGCTCCTGCTTGCTTTACGGATATCCACCTTGTTAAATCCAGCTTCCGAGAGAGGGGATTTTATTTTAAGCTTTCTTTTAGCGATATTCCCCGGCCGGTAATCATTTTTGTCCGAAATATTACCGGCATCCAGGACAAATCTGAGTTTATTGCGGCCGGCAATAGAAATTAATCTTGTAAAAAGTTCTTTTTTGCAGAAATAGCATCGCTTAACAGAATTAGAGATAAAGTTTTTATTATCCAGCTCCCTGGTCTTGATCACCTTATGCCTGGCCCCAATATCTTCGGCTAAAGCTTTGGCCTTTTGCAGCTCAATCTCTGGATAGGCAGCCGAAAACGCCGTTACCGCCAAGAGTTTGTCCTTCGGCAGGACCATAGAGCAGATTTTAAGCAAAAACGCGCTGTCCTGGCCTCCGGAAAAAGCCACCAGGCAAGAGCCATATCCGGAAATTATAGCCTTAAGAGAGGCAAGTTTCTTCTGGATAGTCATCGGGGCAAACTCTATAACGCGATGACCTCTTTAATCTCCGGGACTTCTTGTTTTAAGATCCTTTCGATCCCCATTTTTAAGGTCATCGAGCTCATCGGGCAGCATCCGCAGCTTCCTTTTAATTTCAGCTTGACCACCCCCTCCGGCGTAACCTCCACTAATTCCACGTTCCCGCCGTCGGCTGCCAGCATTGGCCTGACCTTATCTAATGCTTTTTCAATTCTCTCTCTCATTTTTACTCTCCTTTTTTAAAATTTCTTACGCGCAAGATAACGAAAAACACTTAAAGCGGCTTTCGAACCCTCTCCGGCTGCGATAATGATCTGTTTCTCCTGCACTTCCGTCACATCTCCGCAGGCAAAAACACCTGGAATATTGGTCTGGTTGCGGGAATCGATCTTTATCTCCCCTTTTTCATTCTTCTCTACCTGTCCGGCGAAAGCGGCATTAGGGATAAGCCCGATCTCCACGAATACACCCTGCACCGCTAACTCTTTTACGCCGGCGCTATCCTTTATTTTGATGGCGCTGACGAATTTATCCCCTATCACAGATACCACCTGGGTATTATTTAAAACCGCGGCATTGCCGGCTGCCTCAACCTTCTGGCGCATGATCTCATCCCCGGTTAATCGACCGCTATTATTTATGATATAAACTTGCTTAGCGATCTTAACCAGCTGCAAAGCCGCGTCCAAGCTGGAATTCCCTCCGCCGATTATAGCAACTACTTTGTCCGTAAAGAGCGGGCCATCGCAGGTGGCGCAATAGGTCAGGCCGTGATTCTTAAATTCTTTTTCCCCGGGGA
>SCRK01000200.1 GCA_004298075.1 bacterium
CTGCCTTCCGCCGCTAAGGCGGCTACCACCATGCTCATGGCAGTACGATGATCACCGAAACTCTTTAGTTTTGCTCCTTTAAGCCCGGCTTTACCATTTATAATTATGTTCTCACTCCCCCGCGTTTTAAGCACCCGGATATCCGCGCCCATGCGTTTTAAATTCCAGGTCATGGAATTGATCCGGTCGGTCTCTTTAACCCTTAATTCTCCGGCGCCTTTGATCACAGTACGGCCCCCGGCAAAACAGGCAGCAACCATAAGAACCGGCAGTTCATCAATTAAAGCGGGGATCTCTTTGGGAGCGACTACCGTGCCTTTAAGATTACTGCCGGTTGCTATAAGATCGCCGGCCGGCTCAAAACCTTGTGATCCCCCATTTTTAGAATATATGACCTTAATTTTGGCCCCCATCCTTTTAAGGACATTGACTATCCCGCTTCTTCCAGGATTAAGCCCGGCGCGCCGGATGATAACATTGGAGCCGGGAATGACCGATGCCAAAACCAGGAAGAACGCGGCGGAAGAGATATCCCCGGGAATATAAATTTCACCGGGGCTGGTTAAATCTTTTCCGGGGTTTAAAATTATACTGTTGCCGCTTACGGTGATCTTAGCGCCAAAGGCCTTGAGCATACGCTCGGTATGGTCGCGCGTTTTAACAGGCTCGATAACCCGGGTTTTCCCTTCAGCGGATAACCCTGCCAGAAGGATCGCGCCTTTAACCTGTGCCGAAGCAACCGGCAGGCGGTAAGAAATACCTTTGAGTTTATTTCCGGAGATCACGATAGGCGGGTATTCATCGCTCCCTCTCTTTTTCGCGGTGAGGCGCGCCCCCATCATACGCAAGGGTATATTCACCCTGGCCATCGGCCTGGCGGAAAGATATTTTCCGGCTACAAATTTGGCTTTAAAATCCCGCCCCGCTAATACCCCTAAGAGCAGGCGAAGGGTTGTTCCGGAGTTAGCCGCGAATAAAGGTTTTTCGGGTTCAACTAATCCAGCCAGGGAGCTGCCCTGTACTAAAACCTGCTTATTACCGGCCGATATCTTTACCCCCAGAGCGGCCAAAACGGCCAAAGTGGCGAGGAGGTCGTCGGAAACTGGAAAATTCTTTATGATTGTTTTGCCGCGGCTTAACGCGCTTATGATCAGCGCGCGGTGGGCTATGGATTTGTCTCCCGGAAGCGTGATCTTACCGCGAGGGGTGAAATGTTCTTTTATGACAAAAGGCTTCATTTTGCCTTTTGCGCTACCTTATCATTTTCGCTGATTATATTTTTCAGGTCCTCGGAGAAGCCGGCAGCGGACATAGATTCATGGACCTTTTCCACTTTTAATTCGCCGATAATCTTGCCGCCGTGATATACCGAGAATAGATCATCTGTTTTTACGCCGTCCTTGGAGCCTAAATTGATCACCGCGAAATTATATTCCTTATTCACTACCATGACCCTGCCTTCAGGCACATTCACTTTTGAGGCTTCGGTTTTTTTCTCAACTTTGGAAGAAACGGGAGCAGCCGGTTTCTCTTTAACAGCTTCGCTGTTGACCACTACCTTACCCAGCTCCACCCCACTTGAACCGGCCTCAAGTTCTTTGAGCCTGGTTTCAAGCTCATCCTTCTGCTGTTGTATAACTTTGAGCTGCTCCTTCATTTTCATGCCTTCACTGCTGGCCTGACTAAGCCTGCTTTCTAAATCCTGGCGCGATGTCTTCTGCTGCTCAAGGTCTGCCTTAAACTGCTCCAATTTATTGACAGCATCAAGCCGCGATGATTTCTCTTGATCCAGCTCGCTATTCAATGTATCTATCTGGGCCTTGACCTCCTGCAGCTCAAGCTGTAAGCGGGTGACCATTTTCTTGGAATCCTCAAGCTTGGATTCAGTCGCATGCTGACGGGCAGTCAATTCATCAACCTGTCCCTGCAAGCGGATACTTTTGGCGTGTTCGCTTTGATAAGAAAAAAATGCTCCCGCGGCAATAGCAAAAGAAATAATAAGTAAACCGCCGAATAATAATATGCCTGTTTTGCGATTCATTTTGCCTCCTTGCGATAAATTTTTTATGCTTATTACCCTTTAATATAACATCAGTTAGGTAAAAATCAAGTTATATTTTCTTTAATGAAATCGCGCAACTCCTGGGGCAGAGGACTTACAAAGTTCACTAATTTTCCTGTCCCCGGATGCAGGAACCCGATCTCCTGGGCATGTAAAGCAAGGCGCGGGAAGGAACCGGCCTTCCCATATTTGGTATCCCCCAGGATTGGATAACCCAGGGACGCCAGATGGACCCTCAGCTGATGCGTCCTTCCGGTAAAAGGCCTTAATTCGAGCAGGGAAAAGTCCTTGCCCCTTTTTAAAGTACGGTAATGCGTCTTGGCATACTTGGAATTTTCCGTGAAGCTCACCGCCATATTCTTTCTTTTTAATGGGTGCCTGCCGATAGGCAGCTCGATAACATCCTCGTCAAATTCCGTCCGGCCCACGACTATGGCGATATATTTACGCTGGATACTGTGCTGGGCGAATTGGCGGGATAATTTCAAGTGGCTGTCATTATTCTTGGCGATGACCAAAAGCCCGCTGGTTTCTTTATCCAGGCGGTGCACGATGCCGGGGCGGTTCTTATTGATATCGGAAAGCTGTTTAAAGCGGCTAAGCAGCGCGTTAACCAGGGTATGTTCGCGGTTACCCGGTGCCGGATGCACCACCAGCCCTGACTGCTTATTGATGATCGCCAAGTCATCGTCTTCATAAATGACTTCAAGAGGTATCTGCTCGGCTTCTATCCCGGCAGATTCCTTCTCCGGTAATGATACCCGGATCTCCTGGCCAATTTTTACCTTATGATTGGGTTTAATAACAGGGGATGAATTCAGAAAAACCCTGCCCTGGAGGATAAGCTTCTGGATATTCGTGCGCGACAGGCCCAGGTTATTATGTGAAGCGTGATCCGTTAATAACAGATCCAGCCTCATCTTATCCTGGTCCGGAAGGACCTGTAAAATCAATTCTTCCTGCACAATAACTCCCAGCTTAATAAAATCACGCCTATGGTTATCGCCGAATCCGCGATATTAAAAACCGGCCAGACGCGGAAATCCAGAAAATCTATCACGAAACCAAAACGCAGGCGGTCGATCAGATTGCCCGCCGCCCCCCCCAGGATCAGGCTCAATGATATGCCGGAGAGAAAGGATCTTTTCTTGTCTTTAAGGTGGCAAAGGATAAGGGCTATGGTAACCAGCGAGATGATCACGAACATGAACAATTGGTTCTTAAGTATGCCGAAGGCCGCCCCACGGTTATGCACAAGGGAAAGATTGAGAAAATTATTTATGAGGATTACCGGGGTATTCAACCGCAGAAAGCTGGAGGCGAGAAATTTGGTAAGCTGATCCAGAAAAAGGACGCTGATAATGATGGCAGGGATCATCTAATAAACCTGATGAAAATTAGGTTATTATCTTTTTTCCTTCTTTTCCTGGCACTTGATGCACAGGCGGGCGGAAGGAACCGCTTTTAGCCGGACCTTGGTGATGCGGCCTTTGCAGATATCGCAGATACCGAAAGAGCCATCCTCTATTCTCTTGAGCGCGTCATCCAGCTCATAGAGGGATTTTCGTTCGTTAGAGGCCAGGCCCAGCGAAAACTCACGGTCGTAATTATCGGTGGCTACGTCAGCCATGTGATAGGTATATCCAGATGTGTCGCCGGAGGCCTCTTTTTGCGACTTTTTTAAGGTGTCATCGGATATGTGCTGAAAATCCTCAATCACCTCCTCCTTCTTCTTCAAGATGATCTTTTTAAAATCCTTTAATTCTTTTTTGGTAAGCTTCTTCACTTTATTTTCCCCTTATAGCCGCCAGGCAATTTTCGCAGATCAAAGGATGCTCTTTATCACTGCCTACCTGGAGGGAGTAATTCCAGCAGCGCACGCATTTTTTCCCCTGCGCCCTGGAAACCTCAAACTCAATAACAGTTTTAGGATCATTATCCTGCTTTACTTCTACCCCGGAAACCTTGAATATTTCGCAAAGTTCGTACTTTAAGCTTTTTAAGAATGTATACCGTTTGGGGTCATTTGTCAATATATTTATTTGCGCGTCAAATGAGCTGCCGATCTCGCCTTTTCCGCGCAGCTCTTCAAGGGCTTTAGCGGCCAGTGGTATCCGCGATATGACTTCTTCCAAACGAAGCGGCAAATCATCCCGGCTGATTTCAGCGTCGGGCTTAGGCCACTCTAAAAGATGGACGCTTGAGACGGCGCTGGATCCTTTATCTTTGGGCATATGCTGCCAGATCTCCTCGGCGGTAAAGGCCAGGATCGGAGCCATCATCCTCACCAGGATATTCAAGGCCTCAAATATAGCCGTTTGGCTGCTGCGCCTTTCCACGGATCCGGCCGCGTAGGTATAGAGCCTTCCCTTTACCATATCCAGGTAATACATCGAGAGCTGCTCATTACAAAATTCATAGATAGATTTAAATGCTTTATGGAATTCAAAAACATCATAAGACCTTTCCACCTCCGATAATACCGATCGCGCTGATCGCAGTACCCATTTATCTATAGTCCTTAAATTACCGTAACTGACCTTGTCGGTATCCGGGTTAAAATCATACAAATTGCTCAAGATGAACCTGGCGGTGTTGCGGATCTTACGGTAGGCCTCGATCATCCGCGATAAGATAACCGGAGAAATGCGGATATCCTCATTATAGTCGCTTGAAGCTACCCAGAGCCTGATGATATCTACCCCGGAATTCTTGATTATATCCTGCGGGTGGATAACATTACCCATGGACTTGGACATCTTCTTGCCCTTGCCGTCGACGACATGGCCGTGGGTCAAAACACTTTTAAAAGGAGATTTACCGTCTATGCACATAGAGGGAATGAGTGAGGATTGGAACCACCCCCTGTGCTGGTCAGAACCTTCCAGATATAATTCGCAAGGCACTCCTCCCAGCTCTTGACGCTTTTTAAGCACTGCCTGGCTGCTTACCCCGGAGTCGAACCAGACATCCAGTATATCCATACCCCTGGCAAAATCCCGGCTCCCGCAGGAACAGGTAAGGCCTGGGGTGAGAAAATCCGCGATATCCCGGATAAACCAGCAATCCGTTCCCTCTTTAGCGGTAAATTCCCTGTATCTTGCGATCACCGTATTATCCAGGAATTCATTATTGCACTTTTTACAAACCAATGAGGGAATGGGTACACCCCAATACCTCTGGCGGGAAAGGCACCAGTCAGGCCGCAGCTCCACCATGCTATAGATCCTCTCTTTGCCTGATGCGGGAATAAATTCTATTCTGTCATTGATCTCGGCAAGGACCTTCTTCCTTAAATCTTTATGATCGATCTTTAAGAACCACTGATTGGTTGCCCGGAATATTACCGGATGCTTACACCGCCAGCAATGCGGATAGGAATGCTGTATTTTATCAGCCAGCAGCAGCAGCCCCTGCCCTTCTAGTTTATCCAATATTGCCTTATTGGCATCGTAAATATTCATGCCCTTGAACTCTCCGGCGCTTGCGTCAAAATTGCCTTTTGGGTCAACCGGCATAACGATATCCAAACCATATTTCATTCCGGTTTGGTAATCTTCTACGCCGTGCCCCGGAGCTGTATGCACCAGGCCGCTTCCATCCTCCGCTGAAACGTAATTTGCCAAAACCACTTTTCCCTTGCGCAGTCCGAAAGGATGCCCATAAACCAGGCCTTCAAGCTCCTTGCCTTTAAATTCTTTGATCACCTCATATTTCTCGATCCCCAATGAAGGCAAAACCTGCATCCTGACATTAGCGACGATAATATTGCCCTTGCCGGTTTTCAGGTAAGAATAAATAAGGTCAGGATGTACTGCTACCGCGACATTGGCGATCAATGTCCAGGGGGTCGTGGTCCAGATCACCAGATAGCTTTCGCCTGATAAACCTTTATCCCCTTCTAACTTGAATTTTACAAAAACCGACGGTGAAGTATGATCCTCATATTCAACCTCGGCCTCGGCCAGGGCGGTCTCGCATTTAAAACACCAGTTGACCGGCTTAAGCCCGCGCACGATATAACCCTGCTTGTTTAACTCGGCAAAGGCAGCGACAATACTCTCTTCGTATTCCCGGCTTAAAGTCAGATATGGATTATCCCAATCTGCGAATACCCCCAGGCGTTTAAACTCCTCCCTCTGGATATCCACATATTTCATCGCGTACTCATAAGCCTTTTTACGGAAACTCACCTGTTCTATCTGATATTTATTCAGCTTCAGCTCTTTGAAAAGGGCATGCTCAACCGGCAGGCCGTGGCAATCCCATCCCGGAACATAGGGGGAATCAAAACCGCGCATGGTTTTATATTTTATGATTATGTCTTTAAGGGTCTTATTCAGGGCGTGGCCGATATGGATATTGCCATTGGCATAAGGCGGCCCGTCATGCAGGACATATTTGCCTTTAGGATGCGCCTTCTTACGGATCAACGCGTAAATATCTTTTTCCTGCCATTCTTTAAGCAGGAGCGGCTCCATTTTGGGCAGCTCCGCCTTCATGGGAAAATCCGTTTTGGGTAAATTCAAAGTATGCTTGTATTCGGTATTATCAGGGCTCATTTTACATATTTACCGATTATGATATTCAGATCCCTCTTGACCTTGGCAGGAATGAATTTCTTGTCGCTGATAATGGCGTACTTAAGGGCATCTTTACAGCCGCAACCCCTTTCGGGTTTAATATTCCTGATCACTTCCAGGAGTATGGATTTTGAGTTCTCGATATTCCTATTTAAATTCCGGATGATCATATCAATTGTAACGCTGGCGTGCTGTGGATGCCAGCAATCATAATCCGTGACCGCCGCTAATGTAGAATAGCAGATCTCCGCTTCGCGGGATAATTTCGCTTCCACGAAATTGGTCATCCCGATCACATCCATTCCCCAGCTGCGGTAAAGCTTTGACTCGGCTAAAGTGGAAAATGCCGGGCCCTCCATATTTATGTAAGTGCCGCCGTTATGGATATCCAAATTCAGATTTTTCCCCGCCGCGTATACGAGTGAGCGCAACTCTTCGCATACCGGATGCGCGAATTCAATGTGCGCGACTATCCCCTCGGTGAAAAAACTTGTGTCCCTGGCATAATTTGTCCTGTCCACGAACTGGTCAACGGCTACGAAATCCATGGGTTTAAAATCTTCCCGCAGGCTTCCGCAGGCAGTTACCGAGATGATCCTGTCTACTCCGAGTTTCTTCATGCCAAAAATATTGGCGCGATAATTTATGTGGCTGGGGGATATGCGATGCCCTATATCGTGGCGCGGCAGGAATACCACCTCTTTATCTTCCAAAGTTCCCAGTACAAACTCCCCCGAAGGTTTTCCGAAGGGTGTCCTTACCTTCAGGCTCTTCATCACCTTTATTCCTTCAATCTTATATAAACCGCTTCCGCCGATAATGCCGATACGTGACATCTAATAACTCCTTCTCTTTTTGACTTGAGCCCCAGTCAGGCCACATCTAGCCAAGTAGGGACAGTCCC
>SCRK01000201.1 GCA_004298075.1 bacterium
TTGTTGACTGGGCCTGGAAGGGGCCTTAATATAACGCACCTCTATCTTCTGCCTCTTCGGCGCGGGGGAAAAAGGATTCATGTTGGGACTGCGCACAAGAATAGCGGCGTGGATAAGCAGGGAAATAACAATGGTAAGCCGGAATAGCCGGTGATCGTAACTCATAATTTATTTTATCACAGCAGGACTTCTCTTACAAGAGGCAGCTCCAAAGATCAACAACGCCAAAATGGTAAAATTTATTGCTGCCGCAACCTGGCAAGTCTTAGGTATGCCCAGGATGGGGATCAAAAAAATAGCGGTCAAAAGGGCACCTAAACATGAGCCAAATAGATCTATCCCGTAACTTAATCCGGCAACCCTGCCGATTTTATTTTTCTCATCCGCCAGGTACATTTTATTCACTAAAGGGAACTGTATCCCCCCGATAAAACCGGAGATTAACGGCAGAAGGAGAAATAAGATATTTGAACCTGACCAGGAGACAGCCGTGCTGCTTGAATTTAGGAGCCGGTGCAAAATTATAGGCAAAGTAATAGGGAAAATACAAATAGCCAGCTGCGTCCCGATAAGCAGTCTTAAATCTTTTTTAAGCTTAGGCATGATCCTTATTGCATACAAACTGCCCAGGCTCAAGCCTGTCATAAAAGCGGTAAGGATCAATCCCAGTTTATAAAATACGTACCCATAAATGATCTGGAATGAAAGCAGGATCACTATCTGAATAACCATCTGCGAAAAACCTGTGGCCATAACCGATACCAGAAGGGTTTCCTTTCGTAATCCCTTTCTCTTTATGAATCCGGCCAATCCATATAAAAGAAGGGATCCACAAATACCAAACAAGATCTTCCATATCCTGCTTTCGGTTGCCGCTTCAAGTATCTTTTTTAAAAGAGAATCCCTGAAATGGGCAGCCCAAAATACCATATCGTAGTAATATGAGACTGGTTGAAAATCGTAGTTTGCCTTAACTCCCCTTACCGGCTTAAAATAGCTTTCACTTAAACTCAAATTGCGCGGCGATAATTTATAAAATAAATAGTATTCGCGGACGTATTTTATATCTATACTCCTCTCCCTGCTTTTCTTTTCAAGGATGGCGTAATCATAAGTAAGCTCACCAGGCTTATCGCTTGCCAGGAAATAGGCGATCTCTCCGGGGATGACCTTGACATCCAGAAATACCGTTTTGAGGCTGGAATAAATAGACTGCAGGAATTCCTTTAACTGGGGGCTCATATAACTTTCTGAAGAGCTAAGCGCGAAAGAAAGGATACCTCCCTCATTTAATGCTTTTTTTGCCTCCCTGAAGAATTCAACCGTATAATACCTGTTCATCTGCGCGGTATAAGGATCTCCCAGGTGCACAATAATGCAGTCATATTTATTAGCCGTTCTTTTAATGAATAATCTTCCATCAAGATTCTTGATCTCCACCCTGCGGTCTTTTAAAAAAACGGATTCTTCTTTTGGCAGATAGATTTTAGCCATGCGGATGATCATAGGATCAAGTTCTACGTAATCCAGCTTCCGGATGGGATGCTTAAGGGCCTCCTCAAGCAGTCCACCCACACCGCCTCCTATTAAAAGCAGTTTTTGGGGGTCCGGATGCTCTAATAAGGCAAAATGCACTGCCTCTTCGGAGCTAAGCCTGTCCGGGACAGTATAAAGATGGACGCCGTCATAAAAAAATGAGCGCTGGGAAGCGCTTTTTGTGACGGCGATATTCCCGTATATAGAATTCCTTGAGGCCAGAAGCTCATAACCCCGCCATTGTATCTTTAGGGATTTTTGCTGAAGGTAGCCCCAGCCATTAAACAACCAGACAAGGAGCCCTCCGATAAATAGGGCTGCAAAAACGGTGATCAAAACCGGTTTTGTCTTTCTGCTTTCGGAGAATACTTGCAGAAAAAGCGCGCTTAGGATGTTCAATAAGCCCAAAATTCCCATGATCTGGAAAGGGTTCAGCAGGCGGATCAGGATGAAACTGACCAAAAATCCGCCGATTATTGAACCGATGGCCTCTAAAAAATAAACCGTGCCGATTTTGGCGGCTATTATACCCGGCTTAATATCGCATACACTTGAACCCAGGGAGAACATAAAACCTAAAAGCAGGCAAACCGGAAGCAGGATGATAAAAGAAGAGAGAAAAACCGGAGCAGCCGGGATAAGTTCCCCCGGCCGCAGATTAAGGAAGGATTTTGTCGACCTTATTGCCAGGATGCTCAAAGGGAGCAGGATGCTTAAAGCCGACTGGCAAAGCGAAAAAACAGTAACCTTGGGCTTGATCTTATCGCTGAATCTTCCCAAGAACCAGCTGCCGAAGAAACCGGCGATAAACCAGCCGGCAAAAATGAATCCTATGGTTATCTCATTGCCGTAGAACACGACAAGAAATTCGCGCATGAAAATAACCTGCGCAATTATGGCAGTAAACCCGATCAAAACCAGCGCAAACAATATCTTTTTCTTCAAGTTAAGATCCTGTTTTATACCCTGTAAAGATAGGGCTTAAAGATAAGGTTTAATCCCAATAAAATAAGCAAGAGAGCGCAGCTTAATTTAAAGATCAACCCGGCTGTTTTTGATTTAAAAAATCTTGGCGCTAGCCAGGTAGATATACCCGATAAAGCAGCTACAGCGATCAAGCCGGAGATAAAAGTGCCTAAGCCAAAGAAAAACGCGTATAACATCCCGTTCATTGCCGATCTGGAGATCAAGGTGATCTCAAGCAGTAATGCCAAAAGCGGGGCGCAGGGAAAAACCCCGACAATAAAACCTAAAATAAAAAGGCTGCCGGAATTAAATATTGCGCCTGCTTTGCACTTGCATAACCGGGATAAAGGCTCCCTGCCCAGCCAAACATATATCCCGAGAAGGATAATGATTATCCCTCCGGCAAGCTTAAACAATGAAACCAGCCCTGAATTAGCGAACTGTCTTAGTACCAGCCCTGACAAACCGGCTAAATACCCTAATAGGAGATAAGCTAAAAGCCTGCCTGATAAAAAAATAGATATATCTACTAAGGCTTGCCTGAACTTTAGTTGTTTTCCCGTGATATAGGAAATTAAAACCGGAGTGCAGACCAAAAGGCAGGGTCCGGCTAAGCCAAAACTAAACCCGATGCCAAAAAGCTGCAATAATGTGGCGGTATTGGGCATATTTATTCAGGGCTCCATCTTCCGGAGATCTTGTACCCGCAAAACTTGCATTTTCCATTTTTAATATTATTCTCTAAAATTCGGTAGCCTATCCTTTTGACAACTATTTTCCCACAATGGGGGCAATAAGTATTTTCCGCGGGGTTGCCGGGGACATTGCCGATATACACATACTTTAACCCTGCATCCCTGGCGATCTGGTAAGCCTCCTGGAGCTTCTCCATCGGAGTTGGAGGAAGATTTTGCAGCCTGAAACTGGGCATAAAGCGGCTGAAGTGCAGCGGTACATCATCTCCCAAATTGCTCTTGATCCACACGCACATCTCTTTTATTTTTACAGGATCATCGTTAAAACCCGGGATAACCAGGTTGGTTATTTCAAGCCAGACCCCTTCCTGCTTGATTATTTTCAATGTATCCAAAACCGGCTGCAATTGAGCCATCATTCCGATTTTTGCATAGAATTCCTCGGTAAAGCCCTTGAGGTCAACATTTACCGCATCCATATATTTTAATAATTCCCTTAATGGCTCAGGATTTATATACCCGCAGGTATGCATGGTATTTTTTATCCCCTTCTGCCTGGCTATTTTGGCAATATCCAGCATGTACTCATAGAAAACAGTGGGTTCGGTATAGGTGTAGGCTATAAATTTACAATTGTTCTTGATGGCTAGATCCACCACTTCCTCCGGGGAGAGATAATAATTCTGCGTCTCATCCGGCTTAGACTGGGATATCTGCCAGTTCTGGCAGAATAGGCAGCGCATATTGCAGCCGGCTACCGCCAGAGAGAAAACGGGTTCGCCGGGCGCTACGTGAAAAAAAGGTTTCTTCTCGATCGGATCAATATTAATGGTAACCGGGTCACCATAACCTAAAGTATAGAGTTTTTCTCCCTTGTTGATACGCACCGTGCATATGCCCCTTTGGCCTTCGCTCAGAACACAGCTCCGCGGGCACAAAAGGCAATGGACAACCCCCTCTTTTACCTTCTCCCAATATTTGGCGATCCTGGGCACAGGCTTTTGGGTAGACTGCTCTGCGCGAGCTATTAAGTTGAGGGGATCTATTAGCGGGGCACTTAAGAATAAACCAACGGAAAGAAATACGATCAAAATATTTTTCTTCATTTTCTACCCCCCTTGGCTAACTGAACATATTCTACCACAAAATAAGGGACGGTTCTCAAAATAAAGGAAAACTGTCCCCCGGTTTAGGGGACACTTCTGCTTTGGGTTGAGAACCGTCCCTAGGTTAGTTTTAAAAAGTATATTCTGCTTTCAGGGTAAAATTTCTCTCCGGGCTTGGATAATAAAACCTTGCGCCATCAGAAAGCTGCACCCCGGCATACTCCGAGTATTGCTTATCCAGTAGATTGTTAATCGCAAAAGTAACGGTTAGGTCCTTGTGGCGCCATGATAGGTTCGTATCAACAACCAGGTAACCGTTAAGTTGGGAATAGGCATTTGCCTGATCATTCAAAGCATATTTCTTACCCACATAGGTATCTATTACATTAAGTGTGATATTATTGGGTAAAAGAAATCTCAAACCAATGCTTCCTTTATGTTGGGGAACTAAAGGAATTTTGTTTTTGTCAAAAGGTCCGCCATCAAAATAGGCGTTGGTAAAAGTATAGGTGCCGGACAAAATAACTAGATCATTAAGTTTTATATCCAAAGAAGAATCAATGCCTTCATGAACGGTCTTATCATAGTTCTCATTCTGGCCAAAGCCTGTTGCGCCTCCCGTCGCATTAAAATAAAGCTCATCTTTCACATTCATCCTGAATAATGAAAAACTAGCCCTGATTCGGTCAGAGAATTTATGTCGCACGCCTGCCTGATAAGTTATTGCTGATTGTGATTTTAAATCTGTATTTAGCTGCCTGGCGAAATTACTATCGAAAAAGTTGAATTCATCAATTTCGGGAAAACGATAACTCCTCCCAGCATCTAAAAAAAGACTGGAATCCTCTTGATAGGTATATACAAGTCCATAATTAGAAGCCCATTGGTTTGCGCGCAATTTTGTATCTTGATCAGGACTAGGTAGCGTAGGAGGTATAGGACTATCATGAAAATTGAACGCATAACGCACAGCTTCATAACGATATCCTCCCACTAAAGCTAACTTCTCAAAAATAGAGAATTCATCCTGTAAGTAACTACTGAGAGATGTTTTTCTAATCCCCGTGAAATTAACCAAGCTATTATTTGACAAAGCAAAACTGTTTGAATGGTAGTCGGAACGATAATAATCAATTCCCATGATAAACTTGTTATCGTGATTAACAATACTATTTCCCAATACATACTTGGGTGTTAAACCAAGTGTTGTTACCGCATCCCTTTGAACGCCTCCGAAATCAGATGATTTCATTGAAGTCAAATAATATGAATCGTTGTTTTTGTGGCGGAAACTAAAACCCATATCTAAGGTCCCCATATCCGAGAGATTGATTTTAGGCCCCATTAAGAAATAATAGTCTTTCTTATTTGCATGGTCGTCGCCAAACCTAGCATATCTCCTGTTATGCTGATCTATGTCAGTTTGAAATAAAGCTCCGGGCAAGCCATAAGTTGAAGCATTAAACCCGGAATTAAAACTCGCGGATAGCTCATTGCTAAACTTATACTCAAGATTAGAAGTGAAATTACCAGCCTTGTAAAAACTATTGTTACGGTAACCATTGGTAGAATCGCGCTCTCCGCTAAGGTAATAAGAAAGTTTGTTGTCAATTCCTCCTCCCAGAGATAGCCTCTGTTTATTCATATCATAACTTCCATACACTATCCCTAGATTAACTTTCGGCTTGCCCGACCCTTTTTTGGTAATGATATTAATCACGCCGCTGGAGGCATTGTCTCCGTAAATTACTCCACCAGAACCTCCGCGTATAATCTCAATTCGCTCTACCTGATCTAAATAGATCTGGCTCCAGTCAGCTCCGCTTAAATCAATATCATTGAGACGTCTGCCATCGACTAATACTAAAACATTAAGTGCTGCCTGTTCTCCGAAACCTGCTATATCCACAGATGCTTGAGTACCATTGCCATAATAATCCCGTACTGCTACTCCTGGTATAGATCTCAACACCTCAACAACACTTTTAGCGTTTGAATTTTTTATGTAACTTGTGCTTATTACACTGGCGTCTGATGCTGTTTTGTTCAGTGATTCTTCATATCGATAAGGGGTAACAATTACTTTGTCCAATTCAACATCTTGTGGGAATGCTATGCACGGCAGGATAAACGAGGATAGGCCTAAAACAATCAGTTTCTTAATTACGTTATTCATTATAACCTTTCTCTTCTTGCGAGAGTACTTACCTGCGATAGGAGATCGACCGGGCTCGTAAAAAAACATTTACATTACCGTTGCGTGACAGCGCCTGGGATTTTACCAGGACTTCCTTCGCCTATGCGGTTTTGTATCCTTAGAAGTTTACGCGTATTTTTTTATATCTAAAAACCAGTGCTTCCCGAAACTTTCCCTAAATAAAGTTTGCGTATCCAATATCTTTAACGATTCCCTGAACAATGGCCCATCAACCACTAAAGTATGGAACTCTCCTTTCTCCCCGCAGGGGTCAATTCCCGGTTTTAGTTCTTCTATAAATTTCCTGTCCATAATGCGGCCCAGCCACTCCTTACCCAATAGATCGGCTTTGACCGCTACCACCATAGCCTTAAAACCGGAATCAATGATCTCTAAGATCAATTCTTTGGTATCCCTGTTCCATAACGGCATGATCGGTTCTACCTCTACCTCACGACACACCGCGTCGATCCAATCTTTATGTTCCTTAAGGTATATATCCCCGAAAACTATTCCACCAATACCCGTCTTCTTTTTCCAGGTACAAATCAAAGCCTTAAATTCCTCACGGTAGGCTTCGCTGCTCTTAGGCATTGCCTTTTGGACTATCGGCATTCCGGTAAGCTGGGCCTGTTTTAAAATAAGAGACGCGGTTAAGCCGTGAGAAAGTGAATTTTTGCCTTCATGATCAGTAAAATTGAATAAAACCGAAAGATCATGCCCCATGGAAATAGCTTTATAACAGGCAAAACAGCTGTCCTTTCCCGCGCTCCAGAGGCCTGCCACTCTCATCGCATTCCTCCTGCGAGGATCTTGCGTAATAAACCCATATCAATATTATCCCTTACCAGCTGCGCCAGCTTATCAAGCTCTTTATCCGGATTGAAATTTTCTTTTACCGGTAAAACAGGCCATCCTTTTTTTGTTCTTAGCCTGTTCAGAAAACTTCTTCTGAACGGCCCAGCGTCAAATATGCCGTGGATATATGTGCCTAAAATCCGGCGGTCTTTACTTATTGCCCCTTCCAGATAGCTTATTTTCTTGCCGTTACATTCAAGAACCTCAAAAAGCGGATCGCACTTTCCCGTGATCCGGGTTAAACCATGATGGATCTCATATCCGGATAATTTTAAACCCGAGATAAGTTCTTTTGCCTCAACCCGCGCAAGGGTTTTATCCAGTTTTAAGCTGGTTTCAACCGGTAAGAGGTTTAATCCCGGTATTTGCCCGCGCCTTGATTCCATTCCATGTTTATCATGTATCCTGCTGCCTAACATCTGATAGCCGCCGCAGATACCCATCAAAGCAATTCTTTTATCAGATTTGATAATGGATAACATCTTCTTTATGAATCCTGACTTTATCAGATACCATAAATCCGAAATGGTATTCTTTGTCCCGGGGATGATGATCATATCCGGCTTGTTTAATTCTTCAGGGCTTTTCAGGTACCGTAAACGCACATCAGGCTCTTTTTCCAGGGCGTCAAAATCCGTAAAATTGGAGATATGCGGCAGATAAATTACGTCAATATTAAGCCTGCGCTCTCTACCGGAAGAGATGCTTTTAAAATTATCCAAAGGCACTGCGTCCTCTTCGGCGATTTTTATATCCTTATAATAAGGAATTACCCCCAGCACTTTGATCCCGGTGCGCCTCTCCAGGAAAACTATTCCCGGTTTAAGCAAAGTTATATCCCCGCGGAATTTATTTATAATTATGCCTTTGATCATCCTTCTCTCTTTAGGGGTCAACAATTCCAGTGTTCCGATGATCCAGGCAAAAAATCCGCCTTTATCAATATCTCCTACCAAGATCACCGGCGCTTTGGCGAAAGCTGCCATTTTCAGGTTGACTATGTCGTGCGATTTCAGGTTTATCTCCGCGGGGCTGCCTGCCCCCTCTATGACTACAACCTCATGATCACCGGCTAACTTTCGGAAAGAGCTCCTCACTACCTCCAGAAGCCTGCTCTTGTATTTGGTGTAACGCAAGGCATTCATATTGCCGATGGGCTTGCCCAGGACAATAACCTGCGCGCCTACATCGCTGGTGGGCTTGATCAAAACAGGGTTCATGTCCACGTTCGGCTCTATACGGCAGGCTTGGGCCTGGGTTGCCTGCGCCCGGCCGATCTCACCCCGCTCCCTGGTAACAAATGAATTCAAAGCCATATTCTGGGCCTTAAATGGCGCGACCCTGTAACCCTCCTGCAAAAAGATCCTGCATAAGGCAGAGACGATCACGCTCTTACCCACCCCTGAACCTGTGCCGCAGATCTGCAATGTTTTGGCTTTCATCTATTTTAATCCTAAATATTCCCCAGGATAAATACCGACAAGAGGGTGATTATCTCCGCTAGCTCGATCCCTGCTCCCAGGGTATCGCCGGTTATGCCCCCTATTTTCTTAGTTGAGAATTTTCCCAGCGCGTAACTGAAACCAGTAATGATAAACAATATGATCAACCCTCTTATCTGCCAAGCAACAGCCGCGCAGAGAACCGCCGCGATCGCAGAAAAGATAAATATCTTCAGGTTCATCCCCTTGATGAATACACCTGCCTTTCCCTCCTGCCTGGCGTAAGGAAAAAAGAATATTGCCGCGACGGCTGACCAGCGGCTTAATACGCACATCAACATAAGAGCGCTAGGCTGTAAAGACACGTTTATTGAAAAAAGAAGGCTGATCTTTAACAATATTACGCTTATCAGGCTTAAAACACCCATTACCCCGGTGCGGGAGTCCCGCATTACCACAAGCATTTCCTCCTTGGGCTTTCCGCTTAAGAATGCGTCGGCAGTATCCGACAGGCCGTCCAAATGCAGAGCTCCGGTAATAATGATCAAAACAACCACGGTGATCACATTTGTGGCCAGGGAAGGGAAATTCAAAAAATAGAACAGCGCATTTACTCCCGCCAAAAATACCCCTAGCAGCAGCCCGACAAACGGGAAATACGCCATTGAATCTGCCATCCTTTGCTCACCAGCTTCTTTTAATTTGACCGGAATGACGGTTAAAAACTGGAGCGCTGACAAAAATGAGGCTATCATATATTCTTCTCCGATACATTGGCGCTTTTAAATGTCGCCATCTGGGTAAGGATCTTGATCGCTGCGTCGGCCAATCCTATGCCTAAAGCGCCGCCGGTCCCCTCGCCAAGCCTTAAATCTAAGTCCAATAATGGCCTTAATCCGATGTGCTCAAGAATAATTTTATGCCCCCCTTCTTGGGACTTATGGGCAGCTATCATATATTCTTTTACCCTGGGTTCTATTTTGAAAACTACCAGGGCCGCGGCTCCGGAGATAAATCCATCAATAACCACAGGTATCTTTTTAGAAGCAGCAGCCAGAATTATGCCTACCAGTCCGGCAATCTCAAATCCGCCGACTTTGGATAAAACATCAAACGGATCAGCCGGATCAGGCTTATTGACTGAAAGAGATCTTTTAATAACTTCAACTTTATTCTTGAGCCCGCGATCATCTAAGCCTGCCCCTCTTCCGGTGATCTCTTCAACTGAAGCGCCGGTAAAAGAAGCAGTGATCGCGCTGGCAGAAGTAGTATTGCCTATCCCCATTTCACCAGTCCCGACAATATCAATGCCGCGCCTAAACTCTTCTTCAAATAAATCTATGCCCGCGTGGACCGCTTTTATTGCTTCGTCCCTGGTCATCGCCGGCCCCTTGGCCATATTTTTCGTCCCATAATTTATTTTTTTGATCCGCAGCTTGGAGTCAGGTTTAAGATCAGCGGCCACTCCGATATCAGCGACTACCACTCTGGCGCCGACATGCTTTGCCAACACATTTATCCCGGCTCCGCCGGCGATAAAATTATAAACCATTTGAGCGGTTACCTCTTTAGGATAAGCGCTGACCCCTTCATCGGTTACCCCATGGTCAGCGGCTAAGGTAAAAATAACTTTATTCATCAATGATGGATTAGCTTTTCCGGTGATACCGCAGATCTGCTTTGCCATCTCCTCCAGTCTTCCTAAACTTCCCAGCGGTTTAGTTAGATTATCCAATCTTACCTGCGTATTTTTTATAATAATAGGGTCAATTCCTGTAATATCCTTGATCACATTTTTTATCCGCTCCACTTACCTGCCTCCTTTTATTTTTAACGCTATGCCCGAAACAGTAAAAAACACTTCGTCAGCTTTATTGGCAACCAATTGATTCGCTCTTCCCGCGATATCGCGGAATTCCCTGCCCAGCTTATTCGCGGGGACCAATCCCAATCCCACTTCATTAGAAACCAGGATTATCTTTGCCTTTTTCTTCCCTAAAACAAACAACAGTCTTTCAATATTCCTGATAACTGCTTTTTGGCAGTGACCGTCTAGGACCAAATTTGAGACCAAAAGAGTCAGGCAATCAATAAGGATACAGTCAAAACTGCTATTCAATTTTTCTATTAATCTTGCCGGCTCTTTAGGTTCTTCAAAAGTCTCCCAATGTTTTGGCCTTGATTCTTTATGCAGCCGGATGCGCTCCCGCATCTCTTTATCCAACCCCTGGCAGGTGGCAATAAAAGCGACTTTTCTGTATTTGTTGGCCAGGCTTAAAGCATAAGTGCTTTTGCCGCTGCGCGCCCCGCCTAAAATCAATGTCATTTTTCCCATATTTATCTAGCGTCCCTCTTTTATTAGTTTAAGCTTGTTGTTATTATGTTCTATAAGGGTCACACTTGCCGGGGAGGGGACATAACGCCAGAAATTCCTGCTCTTAAGCAGGCTGCTCACGAATATGCCGATCACTCCTCCATGGCAAACTACGGCTATGGTCTTGCCGCGGCCGGCTTGAAGTATTTTCTTTATGGCCCCCTGAACCCTCTTTTTAAAAATCGGCATAGGCTCTGCCTCCGGGATCCGGCCTTTATAAGGATCGGCCAGCCACTCCTTATAGAACTTGGGATATTTTTTCAGGATCTCTTCGTGCCTTAACCCCTCAAGTACCCCGAAATCTATCTCTCTTAAATCTTTCATTTTTATAAAATCGTTTTTTCCGAAAAGTATTGCTCTGGTCTGAAGCGCGCGTTTTCTGTCGCTGCAATATATCCTGTCAAACTCAAATCCCTTAAGTTTCTTCCGCAAGCGAATGGCCTGGGCCTTGCCAAGGCTGCTTAAACCTATATCCTTACAGCCGCAATACCTTCTCTGCTTATTCCATTCGGTTATTCCATGCCGGATAAGAACAAGTTTTGTTACCATTATTTTTCTCCCGGGACTAAAAGAAGGTTTGGTTTGCCTGTAACAGGATTCTTGTCCACTAGCACGATGGTTTTATAAACCGCCTCTATGTTCTGATAAGTCAGAACATCCTCAGGAATCCCCTCCTTAAAGATAACCCCCTTATCAAACAGGGCGATGCGATTAGCGTAAGCGCCGGCTAAATTCAAATCATGGAGGATCATCACGATCGTAAGATTATTCCGCAAGTTCAGCCTCTTTAACAAATCCAGGGTCTGGATCTGGTGGCCGATATCCAGGTGGCTGGTCGGCTCATCTAAGAATAAAAGTTCGGGTTCCTGCGCCAAAGCCCGGGCAATAATTACCCGCTGCCGCTCCCCGGCGCTCAATTCATCTATCCGTTTATCCTTTAAGCTTAAGCAGTCGGTCAAAGAAAGCTTTTCCGTGGCGATCTCTATGTCTCTCTTGCTTTCAAACTGCAGCCTCTTTAAATGCGGGATCCTGCCCATGAGAACCAGCTCCATGACTGTAAAAGAAAAACCGGTTGAGATATCCTGAGAGACAAAAGCCACCCTCCGGCAGAATTCCTTTAGATCCATAGCTGAAATATTTTCATCCTTATAAAAGATATCTCCTTTTCTTAAAGGAAGAACCCGGGTTGCCAGGCGCAGAAGAGTGGTTTTCCCTGAGCCGTTAGGCCCGATGATCACCAGGAAATCACCTCCCCTTACATCCAGGGATACGCCCTTGATGACATCCTCCTTATAATATCCGCCGCTTAGATTATTTATTTCCAGTAACGCGCTCATTAAATCCTTCTTCCTTTTTTCAACAGAATGATAAACACCGGAGCCCCGATTATCGCCGTGATCACTCCGATCGGTATCTCAACCGGGGCAAAGAGGGTGCGTGATAAAAGGTCGCAGAGAACCACAAATATGGAAGCAGCCAGGCAGGTTACCGGGATAAGAAGCTTGTGGTTAGGCCCCACAACCAGGCGCATCATATGCGGCACGATCAGGCCGACAAACCCGATTATCCCGCAGATACATATTAAGCTAGCGGTAATTATTGCCGTGATGAGTATCAGTATTTTTTTTATAACCTGCGTATTTATACCCAGGTGCAAGGCATCCTCCTCCCCTATGCTGATCGCATTTAAATCCTGGGCAAAAAGATAAATCCCGCAAATCCCCAATATAACGGGAATGGCAACCAAAAGGAGAAGCTTGTAATCATAGACCTGTAAACTTCCCCATAACCACCAGTTCATCTCATGCATTGCTTCATTGCCGAACAAAGATACCAGGAATACTATTATTGAGGAGAAGGCAACCGAAACAATTACTCCTGACAGGATCAATGATTTATCCGCGATCATCCCTCTTTCCCGCGCCAGGTTGTAAACCAGGATAATGCTTGCCATTGCTCCCAGGAAAGCAGCCAGCGGCATATATAACCTTGAAAGCCCGAGAATCGCGGCAGTTACCGCCGCAAGGCCCGCTCCGCTTGAAGTTCCCAGCAAATACGGTTCAGCCAAAGGGTTCCTTAAAATCGCCTGGAGCGCTATACCGGAAACCGCCATGCCGCTTCCTACCAGGATCGCCGCGGCTATCCGCAAAAGCCGCAGATTAAAAATAGCCTGGTTATTTTTAAGCAAAAGATCGGCTAACGGTATATTCACAGCGCCTTTGACCAGGCCGAAAATTATGGCCAGGCCCAGCAAGAAGAATAAGATCAGTAATCTTTTCTTAAAATACATATTCATCCTTCCGGATACAATCTCTTGTAAACCTCGATTAGCCCCCGGGTAATTCTTGGGCCAGGCCTAAGCAGGGTATCCGGATCAATATCATTAAATGCCCGCTTGTTTTTTACCGCTTCTATTCTTTCCCAGCCAAAACGCTGCTTGAGCAATTTTAAGGACGGCTCATTATCCATATACGCCATGATAATGCATTGCGGGTTCAGGCTGATCACCTTCTCGGAGCTGATATTACAGTAAGGCCTGGGAAGATCGTGGGCGATATTGATCCCGCCTGCCAGAGAGATCAATTCATCAACAATAGAGCCATGGGCTGCGGTCATCAACGGCTCATGCCAGATCTCTATAAA
>SCRK01000202.1 GCA_004298075.1 bacterium
GTTTCAATACGCTTGGCAGGTATTCTAATCATAAACTCGCTTTTGGTTTTACCCGCGGCTGCCAGCCGCAACTTCGCCGGAAATACGCATTCATATACGCTGGGAGCGGTAATAATAAGCATTTTTTCCGGTATTACGGGATTGATCGCATCGTATTATTGGGGGACGGCATCCGGAGCCACGATCGTTCTTTTCGCCGCGGCTGTCTATGGCCTATCTGTATTATTTGGAAGGCGTTTACGCAAATGACCAATACATTCCACTTTGATCTCCAAATTGCCTTGATAATCCCTAAAATCAGCTTTATAATAGATTCAGGTAAATAGAGAAAGGGGAATAGATGGAGATAAAGAAAAAGATCCTTATCGTCGATGATGAAATAGATTTCCTGGAGGTTATAAAGACCAGGTTCGTGGCGAATAACTACCATGTGATCACCGCTTCTACCGGGGAAGATGCACTGCAAAAATTTTCCAAGGAAAACCCAAGCGCGGTGATCCTGGACATAATGATGCCCGGCATCGACGGTTTATCGGTATTGGAGAAGATCCGCAGGGTAAATAAGCTTATCCCGGTATTTATCACTACCGCATTCTCCAACGAAGAAAGATTCAAGATGGCCAATAAGCTTAATGCCACCGGTTTTATCCTGAAGACCGATGATTTAAAGGAACAGGTGGCCAATATTACGGAAGCAATAAAATTGGCGGAAAAATATAAGGAGTAGCGCCCATTTTACGAAACTCCGCTTTAAAAAATCTTTTCATCCTTCTCTGTTATTTTATTTTTTTTACCCCTGCCTACGCCGCTCAGCAAGGTGACACGGCAAGAATTATCACTAGTATACCGCCGCCCATTCCGGAGAAGATAGCGGAGGGTGAGAAAATAGAGGTTTTTGCCGATTCCTATTACGAGTTCAGCGATGTAATCCAGGGCTCAAGGATCGGCAGCTGGAAAGAAGTGACGAATATGGCCGGCGTTGCCAAGGGTAAGTTAAAAGGCTATTTTTCGGTTTCGCAGTTCAGGCGTTTTGATGAACGCGATTATACCGCTAATTTCGGCGCCTATCTTTCCATGAAAGATTCCTACCTGCACTTTGAAACCGGTTTTGCCTGGGACAGGACCTTTACTTACCGCCTCCAGGATACTATCGAATATTCCCGTAAGCTCCACAAAAATCTTTACTGGCAATTGGGCTATAATTACCGGGCATATCCGACCGGAGATACTAATCTGATATATCCGGGCCTGATATATTATTTTGGTGATAGTTATATCAGCGCCAATTACGCCGCTTCCGTAATCCAGGCGCGCGGCACAGGCAATATGGGCGCGATGAAATTGAATGTCGCGGTAAATAAATACTTGAACTGGTGGTTCGGGGGAGCATACGGGCAGTGGCTTTATGACATTTTCGGTTTGCCGCCAAGAGACGAATTTGGGTTTGTTCTTTTTAGCGGATTTACTTTTAATATCAACAGGTGGGTTTCGGCGCGCATCGGCTATTCTTACGGCACGGAAAAACCGAAATTCCTGAAAAGGAATTTTATGTACGGGCTCTCCGTTAAATTCTAAGGTTTTTTTATTTCTATGCAGAGCTATTACCCTGATCTGGCCTGGAAGATCGATAAGGTGTTATTGATACTCCTTGCTTTTTTGGCTTCGTTGATCATTATTTATATTCTTCTCCAGGAACTTTTGTTTAAAATACGGCGCAGGAATCTATCAAATATAAAAAATAATATCTATGAACTGTTGCTGCAGAGGAAGGAAAAATCCGTTTGTTTGCCCGGAACGGAAGAATTGACACCTAAACAATTTATTGACGCGGTGAGCAACCGTTTCAGGGGGGCGGTATTTTTTAACGAGGAGGAGCAGGAGTACCTTAAGCGTTGTTTCATCAACCAGGGTAATATGCTTAAGATCGAACGGATCGCCAGGAACAACAGGAACAAATGGCGCCGTATCGAGGCAATGCTGGTTTTGGGTTTTTCCGGGGCTCCCAGCTCCCTGGTTGTCCTTGAAAGAGGGCTTTTTGATGAAGACCCGGATATCTCTTATTTTTCCCTGCTGGCTTTAGGCCGGATAAAGACAGACCTATCCTTAAGGATACTGCTGGCTTTTTTGAAAAAGAATGCTTTACGCAGGCAAAAAACCGCTTCTGTCCTGGAAGGTTTTCCACCTTCGGCGCAAGACCGGATCATCAGGCTTGCCGATGACCCTGACCCGGAAATCCGTTTCTGGGCGGTAAAGATCATTTCGCGCTTTAAACCGGTTAAGCATATCGAAAAAATCATAGTTTTAAGCGCGGATGTTGATCCTAATGTGCGTTCGGCTGCCTGTGAATGTTTAGGCAGTATCGGAGGCACACAAGCGCAGGAGATACTGATCCGGCGGCTGGAAGATGAATCCTGGTTTGTCAGGGTTAAGGCAGCCAGGGCATTATCGGAGGTGATGCGGGCGGATTGTTCCCGCTACATCGTGCGCCTCTTGAGCGATAATTCCTTAAATGTTGTTGATGCGGCCGGAGATATCCTGGCGAAGAATACCGATGCCGCTTTGCCATACCTGGAAAAGCTGCTTGCGGGTGATGATGATTTAGCCAAAAAAAAGGCAACCGAGATCATGGTCACCGCGGGATTTATTGCCAAGAAGCCAGTAAAAGAAAGGAATAAAAATGAATTCACGCGGTGAAGCAATAACCGGGAAAAGAAGGAATATCCTGATTACCGGCGGAGCGGGTTTTATCGGTTCAGCGCTGGCAAGGGAACTTTTAAGGAGGGGGCATGTGGTTACGGTGATCGATGATTTTTCTACCGGCAGGGATGAAAATATACAGGATTTATCCAGGAATAAGAATTTCTTCATGATCACCGGATCAATTACCGATGAGACATTAGTGGCCAAGGCGGTGGAAGACTGCGGCTTGATTTACCATTTGGCGGCCACTGTCGGAGTAAAGAATGTGATCAGTAAGCCGCTTGAAACAATTATCTATGATACTATCGGCACGAGCATTATATTGAAATACGCTTCGGCTAGAGGCGCGAAGGTCCTGATCACTTCTACTTCGGAGGTATACGGAAAATCACAAAAATTGCCCTTCAATGAAGATGATGATGTGGTTATCGGGCCCCCGGGCGTTAACCGTTGGAGTTATGCCTGTTCAAAGCTGCTGGATGAATTTTTTGCCATCGCTTACCACCGTCAAAGAGGGCTTCCGGTGACGGTGGTTAGATTGTTTAACGTGGTCGGACCGAGGCAAGTCGGCCGTTACGGAATGGTCATTCCGCGGTTTTTCAAGATGGCCATGACCGGAGAGCCGATCATAGTTTACGGAGACGGTAAACAGGTGCGTTCTTTCACCTACGTAGATGATGCCATAGATATCATTATCAGGCTTGCAGGGGAAAAAAAGGCTAACGGGCAGGTTGTCAATCTGGGATCAAGGAATGAAATATCGATCAAAGAACTTGCTCATGCCGTAAAGCGCGTAACCAAGAGCTCATCCAGGATAGTCTTTGAACCGTACCGGAAATATTACGGCAGTAACTTTCAGGATATAAAA
>SCRK01000203.1 GCA_004298075.1 bacterium
CTGTAAAACAGGTCATAGATCACCGCTGAAACCGGGGTATAATACAGGTAACTTAAAGTAGTCACCGCGCCCAGGAAAACAGACCAAAACAACCACTTCTTCAGGTTGATCCTCTGGCTGAACCTGTAATACAAAAGAGAACCAACTACCCCAAAAAAGGTGCTTATCGTAGCCAGGGAGCCGATCCACATCTTGCCCCACTTAAAGCTGTCGCGCTGGATAAAAAATAAAGGGGTGCCAAAAGAAGGGGAATATTTATATAAGAATATGAACAAACCGATGATCAGTATCCTCTTATCGCCAAAAAGCTTTTTTAAATCACCGATTAATGTTGAATATTTCTTCTCTCCCCGATCCTCATGGTAAAAATATGCCGGTAAACCGACAAGCAGATAAACAGTGATCAGACATAAGAATCCCGCCTGGTATCCCCATTTCTCGGCGATAAATGCCCCGCCGATACCCGTGATCAATCCGGCAACCAGCAATGATGCCCACTGGATACTCTGGATCTTCCCGGTTGCCTGGTATTGCTTACCCTCCACGCACATGATCCCGTCAACCGCCACATCGCGGAAAGCAGCGCTCCCGGAATTAATTACAAGCAAAGCTATCAGGAAAACCAGCGGCATATGCAGAAGGCCTAAAAACAGCGCGAAAATAATATCCAGCAATAAGGATATAAAAATCCATGCCCGTTTGCTTAAGGAATTATCGATAGTGTAACCGATCAAAGGCTTAACCAGCCACGCGAAGGTGGTGATGCTGCCGATGATCATTATTTTTTCAGGGGAGAAATGGAGGGTTTCCTTGAGATAATAAAACAAGCCCTGGCTGGGCAGGGCTTCTATACCTTGAGTGAAATAAACCGCGCTGCTTAAAGCAAATACCCAGAATAGTTTTCTATTCAGTTTTCCCCGCCTCCGGCTTGGCCCCCTGGGCCGGCAATGAAGCCGCTTGAGCAGCCTCTGGTTTTGCAACTTGGGGCTTTACGCTGCTCATCAGCGACTTGCTCTGCCTCACCGATAAGACCGCCAGGCTCAAGCAGGTCAGGAAAAAGACTATGGCCATGATCGTAGTCGTGCGCGTCAGGAAAGCATTGGTCTTGGTGCCGAACATTGATTCAACCCCGGCAAAGCTTTCCACTAACCCGGCGCCCCTGCCCCGCTGGATCAAGACCAAAGTAATTAAAACCACGCAGGCAATTACATGGATTATAATAATTAATGTCATCATTTTTTAACCTCACTGGCTTTTGTCACGATCTGCGTAAACGAATCTATTTTCAGGCTCGCCCCTCCTACCAATGCCCCGTCAACATCCGGCTTGGCGATAAGCTCGGCGATATTCTCGGGCTTCACACTTCCGCCGTACTGGATCCTTACGCTCTCGGCGGCAGTATCCCCGTAGAGCTTCCTCAGCAAATCACGAATATACTTATGCGCCTCCTGCGCTTGTTCGCCGGTAGCGGTCTTGCCGGTCCCGATGGCCCAGACCGGCTCGTAAGCAATGACTGTTTTTAACAAATCCTGCGCGGAGATATCAAGAAAACTATTTTTTATCTGCTCCTGGATCACCTCAAATGTTTTATTTGCTTCCCTTTCCTTAAGGTTCTCACCTACGCAGACTATCGGGATAAGCCCGTGCGCAAGGGCGGCTTTTAATTTTTTGTTCACCGTCTCATTGGTTTCGCCGAAGAACTGCCTGCGCTCAGAGTGCCCGATGATCACGTAGCGGCAGCCGGCGTCCTTTAACATGGGAGCGGAAACCTCCCCGGTAAAAGCCCCCTCATCCTGCCAATACATATCCTGCGCGCCTAAACCGATATCCGATTCGCTTAATACCTCGGCTGTCTCGCTTAAAGCGGTAAACGGCGGGCAAATCACCACATCCACGGCCCCAAAATCCAGCTTAAAAAGCTCGCGCTTCAAGCCATTAGAGATCTCGATAGCCTCGGTAATATTTTTATACATCTTCCAATTTCCGGCAATAATCGTTTTTCTCATGGTTTATCCGTAAGTGCCGCTATCCCGGGGAGCGTTTTTCCCTCCAGGAACTCAAGGCTGGCTCCTCCACCTGTGGAAATATGCGACATCTTATCCTCTAATTTGAACTTCGCGATCGCTGCCGCCGTATCCCCTCCGCCGATTATGGAGACGGCTTTTAAGCCGGCGATAAAACGGGCAACCTCCGCCGTTCCCGCGCTAAAAACATCCATTTCAAAGATCCCCAGGGGGCCGTTCCAGACAATAGTCTTAGCTGTCTTTAACTTCTCCTGAAATAACTTGATCGTTTTCGGCCCGATATCCACGGCGATCTTTCCGTCAGGGATATTCTCTCCGACGATCTCCGTCTTGGCATTAGGATCGATGTTGTCCACCACCAGGTTATCAACAGGAAGCAGGATCTCTTTATTCAGCTGTTTGGCTTTATCCAAAATTGACTTGGCTAAATCCAATTTATCTTTTTCCAGCTTTGAATTACCGATCTGCCTGCCTTGCGCCTTTAAAAAGGTATAGGCCATTCCGCCGCCGATGATTATCGCGTCGCACTTGGGCAGCAGATTTTCGATCACCCCTATCTTATCCGAAACCTTGGCTCCGCCCAAGATGACCATAAAAGGCTTTTGCGGGTCCCTTACCGCGTCCCCCAGATATTTGATCTCCTTCTCCAAAAGTAAACCGGCTGCCGATTTCAGGAAATGCGTAACACCTTCGGTAGAAGCATGAGCCCGATGGGCGGTGCCAAAGGCGTCATTAACAAAAACATCGGCTAAAGAAGCCAGCTGCCTGGCGAAACCGGCGTCATTCGCCTCCTCCTCGGCGTGGTAACGCAAATTCTCAAGCAGGATCACCTTCTCCTTTGAGCTATCAATATCCTTTTTGATCCCGGCACCAATGCAATCATTCAGGAACAGCACATCCTGGCCCAGAAGCTTTTTTAAGCGTTCTGCCACCGGCTTTAAGCTGTATTTTGCCACAGGTTTTCCGTCCGGCCGGCCAAGGTGGCTGATAAGCACCAGCTTCTTAGCCCCTTTCTCTAAAATATATTTTAGAGTAGGTATGGTCGCCCGGATCCGCGTATCGTCGGTAATATTAAGAGCGGCATCCTGCGGAACATTGAAGTCCGCGCGCACCAGCACTGTTTTATTTTTCAGGTCAATATCTTTTAAGGTCAATTTTGCCATCTTGTGTACAGACACAA
>SCRK01000204.1 GCA_004298075.1 bacterium
CGACGATATCCATTTTATTGATAACCAATATAAGCCGCTTGATCTCCAGGAACTTTAAGATCTGGACATGCCTTTTGGTCTGCTCTTTAAGCGATCTTTGGGCATCTACGACCAACACGGCAACATCGGCATAAGAGCTGCCGACAAGCATATTTTTGATTAACTCCCTATGCCCGGGGACATCGATAAAGACCCACTCCCTTCCTTTTTTGTCCCTGCAAAAAACCTGGGTAGTATCTATTGTAAGCTGGTTTTCCCTCTCCTCTTCCAAGCTATCCAACAGATAAGCAAATTCAAAATCATTTCCCTGTTTTTTACAGGACTCTTCAATACCCGCGATTGCCCCTTCGGGAAGGGAGCCGGACTCATATAGGAATCTTCCGATCAATGTTGATTTGCCGGCATCCACATCGCCTACCACTACGACTTTTAAACAATTTTGCATATTTTTACATGTATCCCAGTGACCGTAATTTCTGCATCATATATTCTCTCTCTTTATCCTGCGCCCGGCCCGACCTTTCCGAGATCTTGGTAATTTTAAGCTCTCTGATTATTTTATCTATTGTATTTGCTGTTGAAGGTATCGGTTGGCAGCAACATTGGCAACCTATGCTTCTGTATCTGCGTCCGCGCGCTGCAAAATAAAGGCCGACTACGGGGAGGCTTTCCCTCTTCATGTATTCCCAGATATCGATCTCACGCCAATGCAGCAGAGGATGTATCCTGAGATGAGCGACTGTTTCATCTTTTGTCTTATAATGTTCTGCCCACAACTCCAGGGGCTGATTTTGGTAATCCCACTTAAAACTTTTATCCCGCGCGGAAAAATATCTTTCCTTTGCCCTTATCGCATGCTCATCCCTTCTGATGGCTACCAGCAATGCCCTAAGGCCATACTGCTGGATCACCTGCCTTAACGCCTCGGTTTTTAATTGCGTGCAACAGGTAAACCTTCCCGCATTTTCAGGAGAAACGCCCTTTTCCAGCGCAATATCGTTTTTCGCAATTTTAAGATCCAGATCCCAAGCCTTGGCGTATTTACGGCGGAATTCATATATCTGTTTGAACTTAAAACCCGTATCTATATGAATTACGGGAATGGGGAGATCCCCAAAGAACGCCTTTCTGGCAAGGTGCACCAGCGCCGTTGAGTCCTTTCCCATGCTCCATAGGATGACTAACTTTTGCCTATACTTCCAGTATGCTTCCCTGATGATGTAAATGCTCTTACTCTCTAATTCGTCCAAATATGGATTGTTTATCATCTGTGGGATAATTTTGGAACCTGATTTTTAGAACCGGTGTTTTTAAATAAAGCTTCGCGTAGAAAGCGATTGGTAAGGATTAAATAACACAGGCGAGGTAAGTCGTACAAAACAAAAGGCAAAATCTTGCTAAAATACCGCAGCCTTCCATCATTTTTTATTATGGTAAAATAGCGGTTGCGTAAATTAAGGTATTGCCTGTATTTCTTATTTAAGAGAGAGCTGTTGCCGTGATGATAACATACCGCTTTGGGGGCCTGCATACATTTCCAATGCCTTATCTTGGCACGCCAGGCCAAATCAACGTCTTCAACTAAAAAGAAAAACCGCCTGTCGAAATAACCTGTATCCTCTATTAATTCTTCAAGCATCTTGCGCCTATATAAGGCTGCGGCGGAACAAGGCCCGAAAATCTCCCTTGGCTTGTTGAATTGGCCCCTATCACGTTTTTGCGATCCGATATCATAGAACCTTCTGGACCAGCTCAGGTGGATTCCACAGGAATAAATTCTTTTTTTATCGAGATTTAATATCTTCGGCTGTAACATTCCCACCCCGGAAGGCGCCTGATCAATGATCTTGATTATATTGGAGAGGAAATTTTCTTCCAGGATGATGTCGCAATCAAGGGTCAATATCCATTCCCCTCGGGCAAGCTTGATCCCCTGGTTTCTTGCCTCAGCAGCCCCGAGATTAACGGGGTTCTCAATAAGCATTATGCCCGGCAGAGTGTCCCTTATAATAGCGGCTGTTCTATCTTCCGAGCCATTATCAATGAATATGATCTCCAAGCCGCTACAACCCTGCTTGAAGACCGAATCCAAGCAAAGACGTATAAACTTTTCGCTATTATGGGTGATGATGATTACGGAGATAACCGGGATATTTGTTGTGGTTCCCCGAACTGCTGTCAGCATTATTTTGCTTGCCTAATAGTGATTGGGGGATGACCCTGCTTGAAGCCAACCGTACAATTTAGTGCGCGAGGGGGGAGTTGAACCCCCAAGCCTTTCGGCACAAGCCCCTCATGCTTGCGTGTCTGCCATTCCACCACCCGCGCATAAATTAATCGTTAATCCATTATACAAGATAAGCTCCCGATATCAAGAAAATTAGGCTTACTTCC
>SCRK01000205.1 GCA_004298075.1 bacterium
TTGAAGGAGTTTAAGCCCCAATTGCATTTTCTGGCGGTTGAAAATGGGAATGGCTTTGACGCCAAGAACGGCACGGTCGAGACGGAGGAATATTTACGCAGCGTATGTGTCCAGAAATATTACCCGAAAAAATTCTGGGATTACCTCCTCTGCCGGATAAAGGATATTAAGAGCTCCTGGTGGGATACGTGCCTGGGCCGGGAGAATACCCTTAAAGTGAAAACTTGCGCCATGGGACAGGAGGGCGTCAGACTGCTTAAGGAGAATATCGCCTTAAATAAGGAATTGCAGGTTATGTTCGGCCCGGCCTATCTTTTGGATAACCGCGAGATCTTCTCTTCCCGGGGCGTCCCGGACAGGGAAGAGTTTAAGAAATTAATAAAGAAATAAGGAGTGGACATGGCGCATAAACCAAAGATCTATTTACTTGACGTAACCAACCGCGACGGTGTGCAAACATCGCGTATCTGCCTCTCTAAGCTGCAGAAGACCATGATCAACTGGTATCTTGACCAGATGGGGGTTTTTCAGTCGGAGTTCGGTTTCCCGCTTACCCGCCATGAGACCAATTATCTTAATGCCAACCTGCAATTGGCGGAGTTGGGAGGTTTTTCCCGGATAAGATTGAGCGGCTGGCTGCGCGCGACAAAGGAGGATGTAAAAGCCGCCTTTAAGCTCGTGCCGCGTTTGAAATACCTGAACCTTTCCATTTCAACCAGCGACCAGATGATCCTCCATAAGTTCAAGGGCAAGCTGGACCATCAATCGGTGATCAAAGAGATGGAGGAGGCAGTGGAGGAAGCGGTGAAGCTGGGGGCTGAATCAGTAGGGGTCAATGCCGAGGATGCCTCGCGCACCAACATGGATTATCTATTGGAATTCGCGCTTAAGGCCAAAGAGGCCGGAGCAGACAGGATCCGCTACTGCGATACTCTTGGGTGTGATACGCCTTTTAGCATTTATGAAAGGATAAAGTTATTGGCCGAAGGGGTTATGCTCCCTGTTGAGGTGCATTGCCATAATGACCTGGGGCTGGTCGTGGCCAATTCCATTGCCGGTGCAAAAGCTGCCACCGACGCGGGAGTAGATTCGTTCATCAACACCTGCGTCAACGGCATGGGTGAGCGCGCCGGTAACGCTGACCTGGTATCGGTGATCCTGGCGATCAAACACGGCACCGGTATGCAGGATTATCATCTGGATGAAAAGGTGAATTTAAAGATGGCTTGGAAGATCTGCAAATACGCTTCCTATGCTTTTGGAGTGCCTATACCGATCAACCAGCCCGGAGTGGGCGCCAATGCCTTTGCCCATGAATCCGGCATCCATGCCGATGGGGCATTGAAGGACAGGCGTAACTATGAACTCTACGATTACGAGGAGCTGGGCCGCGGGGAGCCGGAGATCATTGAAACAGGCAGGAAGATCACCGCGGGAGAATACTCCGGGATCAAGGGTTTTCGCAATGTCTATGAGAAACTGGAGGTTGCCTTTAAGGATGACGCTGAGGCTACGCGCATATTGGAGCTGGTCAGGTACGCCAATGTGCACAACCAGAAGCCCCTGGTCGATGATGAGTTGAACTTTATCGCCAGATACCCGGATATCGCGCATAAGATCTTTAGCATGACACCGTAAAGGAGAAAATGAATATAGTCTTAGTGGGGGCGCAGTGGGGTGATGAGGGCAAAGGGAAAATAATCGATATCCTTTCCCGGAAGGTGGATTATATCGCGCGCTACCAGGGCGGCAACAACGCGGGCCACACGGTAGTGGTGGGCAGGAAGGAGTACATATTCCATCTTATCCCGTCGGGCATATTGCATCCCGGCAAGGTCTGCTGCATCGGCAATGGGGTAGTCATCGACCCTGAGGTGCTTTTGGCTGAATTAAGCGGCTTACGAAAAAGCGGGATCGATTTCAGCGGCCGTTTCAAGATATCTTCATTAGCGCACCTGATCATGCCGTATCATAAGAACCTGGATCAGCTGCGCGAAGGCAAGAGAAAGAATAAGATCGGCACGACCGGAAGAGGCATAGGGCCTTGCTACGCGGATAAGATCAACCGCTGCGGCATTCGGATGATCGACCTGTTAAACCCCGATGTCCTCAGGGATAAGCTTGAGGATAATCTAAAAGAAAAGAATGAGGTCTTCAGGAAGGTTTACCGGCATCCGGGTTTCAGTTTCAATAAAATCTACCGCCAGTATCTTGATTACGGTAAATTATTGGGCGGCTATATCTGCGACACTCACCTTTTATTGAATAAGGCGATCGAGGATAAAAAGGATATCCTGCTTGAAGGCGCGCAGGGGACATTCCTGGATATTGATTTCGGCACCTATCCTTTTGTTACCTCTTCATCGGCAACTTCAGGCGGTGCCTGTACCGGCACAGGTATATCCCCGGTTAAGATCGATAAGGTTGTGGGAGTATGCAAGGCATATACCACCCGGGTGGGAGAAGGCCCCTTTCCCACGGAGTTTAGCACTAACTTTTGCAAATTTATGCGCGATAAAGGCAATGAGTTCGGGGCCACTACCGGCAGGCCGCGCAGGTGCGGATGGTTTGACGCGGTTATGTCCAGGGCGTCGGTGATACTTAACGGTATCGGGGAACTGGCGATCATGAAGATGGATGTGCTTGACGG
>SCRK01000206.1 GCA_004298075.1 bacterium
GAAGGACTGGGGCCCTTATATCCTCAACACCTGGCGTTATAATCTTGCCGATAATGTTAATGCCCTGCTTTCATTGGATTACCGCAGTAAGCTTGGCCTTGCCGAAGGCTTTGAAGTAAACTACGCTAAAACCCCGGTTGGTAAAGGTGATTTTAAGTTTTATTACACCGATGAGAGGCCCGATAACCTTCCGGAGGGCTCCCCCACGGAGTTCCAGCGTTATTTTATGCGCTGGCGCCATAAATGGGATATTGACGCGGCCACTAATTTTACGGCAGAGTTTTATAAAATTACCGATGAGAGAAGGAAAATTGATCCTACACATGAGATCCTCAAAGATTATTTCTTCCGCGAATACGAAAAGGATTCCCAGCCCTTAAGTTACCTGCTTTTTCACCATTCTTTTGATTATTCCAGCATTGATATACTCCTGCAAAAACGCACTAACCATTGGTTTGACCAGCTGGATAAACAGCCGGAAATAAATTACAGCCTGCCGAGCCTTGAGCTTGGGGAAAGCCCCTTTTATTTTGAGAATGTCAGCCAGTTAGGCACTTATAATAAAAAGGCAACTACCGCTCCGGTAACAACCGACGATGTAACAGTTACCCGTTTGGATACCACGAATAAATTTTCCCTGCCGACGAAAGTGGGTTTTATCGAATTCAAGCCTTTTGTTTCCAGCCGCCAGACGTTTTATGACAAAGGCGCGAACAAGGAAAGCGCGATAGTGCGCACGATCTTTTCCAGCGGGGCGGATTTGAGCACCAAGTTTTACCGCATCTTTGACGTCAAAACTAATTTCCTGGGCTTGGATATAAACGCCCTGCGCCACATCATTACCCCCGGCATAGGATACCTGTATACGCATACTCCTACTATCCCGGGGATCAATATAAGGCAGATTGACACCGTTGATTCAATAACCCGCGGCAACACCGCTTCCTTAAGCTTATCGAATAAGTTACAGACCAAGCGCCAAGGGCAAAGCGTGGATATTGTAGATTTTTTAATAACCACAGACTATGTGCTTGATCCTAAGTCGGGCTCCAGCGACGGTTTTGTTAATAACAGCATCCTTAACAATGCCGGCAACAAACTCCATAGCCAGCTTTCCGACCTGCTTTTTAAATTGAAAATTATTCCTTATTCCTGGGTACATTTTGAAGGTGAAGCCACATACGAGCATTCCGATCATGATAATGAGAATTATAATAAATTTTCCTTAGCCAACTATGATTTGAGCTTTGATTTGGGCAAAGGGCGTTCTTTTTCAATCGGCCAGCGCTATGAAAGAAAAGGAAAAGATGAGGTTACCGCCGGATTCAACTGGAGTTTAAGCCCCAAGTGGAAATTCTCCATGTATCAGCGTTATAACTTTAAAAAATCATCCGTGCTTAACCGCGGTTCCCAGGAGCAGCAGTACACTTTGACCCGGGACCTACATTGCTGGCAGGTGGATATAGGCTATAACATCAAGAAGAATGAGGGCTCAACTATTTACTTTACCTTCAGGCTTAAGGCCTTTCCTGAAAATGAATTCGGGTTTGATCAGACTACGCACAGGGTGAAATCCGGAGCGCAGTAGAAAGAGGGTTAAATGAATATTTCTATCATCGGTTCAGGTTATGTAGGGTTGGTCACCGGCGCCTGTTTCGCGGAATTAGGAAATAAGGTCATTTGCGCCGATAACGATGTCAAGAAGATATCCGGCCTCAAGAAAGGCCTGCTCCCTATTTATGAACCGGGGCTTAAAGAGCTTATTTCCTATAACCTGAAGAATAAGAGGCTGAAGTTCACT
>SCRK01000207.1 GCA_004298075.1 bacterium
GATGTAAGAAACCACGTCGGTAAAGTTATTCATCAGGCTTAAGGCCAATGTGCCTAAGCCCTGGCCGATGCCTTTAAGAATATTTTTCTGCGGGCTGGTAAAAATTACAACCATGGTGATACCGGATAAAAGAAGCCAGTTCCCGAAGAAGGGGAAGCTATCTCCCAGTATAAGCACCCTGGCAATAAAAAAACAGGCCCACAAAACACATGTCCAGCCGATATCCGCCAGCGCCGTCAAAGACGGGGACTTAAGTATGGCGCGCCAGATATGCGCGATTGACAGGTGCACTGCCCCGATAAAAAAACAGAGCCTCTGGAGGGCTCTTTCATCATTAAGCGCCGGGATCAAAGGCTTATATCCTGCTTTTAAAACCCACTCCTGCCCAAAGAAGGTCCCTGTGCAAACCCCCCATATAATAGCGCAAAAGCTTAAGATGTAAAAGAGAAAAAAATCTCCGGTTTTTTTATTATTTTTGTGCGCGCGCTGATGTAAAAAGAAGGTGATCAAACAATACACCAGGCCATAACCGGCATCGCCGATCAATATTCCAAAAAAGATACTGAAAAAAATAAGGAACGGCAGGCTGATATCCAGTTCATGATAACCGGGCAGTATCTCCAGAAATTTAAATACCGGCTTGATCACGCTGATCCAGGCCGGGTTACGCAGAAAAACCGGGACATCCTCTTGCGGGCCGGGTTCATCGATACTCAATGCCCATTGCTCCTGTTCTGCCAGGCGAATAAGTTTTTCTACGCTGTCAAAAGGGATATATCCGCTGATATAAGAAAGCTCCTCTGCCTGGCCCATACCGGAAAGCGCCTCCTGGAATTCCAATTCTTTCTCCAAGCCGGATTTAGCCTTGTTCAAATCATCCTGATAGCCAAGCTGGTCAATAAGCTGCTGTTCTATATCATTAACGGCCTGGCTGTCCTCTTTGCAGCGCCTGCGCATATCCGCCAAGCCCATATGGGGCAGAGGAAACTCCTTAAAACCGATATCTATCTTCTTTACCGAAACCAGCAGGCAATTAGCAAACCCTCCTTTAACGGATAATTTGCTGACTACTATATCATCTCCAAGTTGCTTAAGCTGCGTAAGCGGTATTTTATACAACCCGGCAAAAATGTTTTCCCCCGCTAAACCCGTAAACTCCCGCGGGTTAAAATCACCCCATTCCTCATATTGTTTAATGAGTATGGATAGGCTGCGCGAATATTCCATCAACTGCTCTTTACGCTTATGCAGATCAATGATATGCCGGCAGACAAATTTCCCGTCAAACCCTTCCTTTTGCGCGGGAGCGTCTTTTTGTCCGGCCTTTACCCCGGACAAAATACTTAAGGCCTGGTTAAACAGGGCGATCACCTCGCGCAGGCTGGTAATATCCTTGCCTTTAGGGAACTGCTCATGCCGGACATGCAAGACCCCGCTTGAGCGCAATTTATTTAAGGCGTTCAGGCTGTCCTTAGCCTGGGTGATCACCACCGTCTTTTTCATGGGAACGATCATGCTGCGCCTCCCGCCAAAACCAGCTCTTCGATCTTTCTTTTGGCGATCTTGCTGCGGCCCACTGCGTTAGCCAT
>SCRK01000208.1 GCA_004298075.1 bacterium
TTTAGCGACCAGGCGGGACATTTCTATGTTTATAATTCGGCAATGGAGGAGATCACCGGTTACTCCATGGAGGAGGCCAACTCCTCCCCGGATTTTATCAGCCTTTTGTATCCCGATCCCAAAGACCGCAAAGCCGCGTTGAAAGGGATCGAGGAGCTTATAAATAAGAAAGCCAACCGCGAAATAGAAACCATCATTGCCGCCAAAGGCGGCCAATTGAAGAACGTGCTGGTATCCTCTTCCCTGATCAATTATGCCGGCCGCGATCTATTCTTGAGTGTTTACCGTGATATCACCAAGTGCAGGATGATAGAGAATCAACTGATGGATAACGAATGGAAGGTACGCGCCATATTCGATGAGACCTATCAGTTTATCGGCCTGATGACCACCGACGGGACTTTGATCGAGGCCAACAGGACGGCATTGGAATTCAGCGGGATCCAGGCACCCAGCGTTTTAGGCCAACCCTTCTGGGATACCCCTTGGTGGAGACATTCTCTGCAGCTTCAAGAAAAGCTCCGCCAGGCAGTAAAGAGCGCGGCAAAGGGTGAGTTTGTCCGGTTTGAGGCAACTCACCTTGATAAAGAAGGCAAGCTCCATTATGTGGATTTCTCGCTCAAGCCGGTTAAGAACAAGTCCGGTAAGGTTATTTACATGATCCCCGAAGGCCGGGACATTAGCGAGCGCAAGCAGATGGAAAAAAATCTGCAGGATGCTTATACCAAGCTTAAGGAAACGCAGGCGCAGCTTATCCAGGCAGAAAAGATGGAGGCTATCGGGAGGCTGGCAAGCGGGGTAGCCCACGAAGTGAAGAATCCCCTGGAGATACTCTTGCAGGGAGTTAACTATTTAGAGGAGAAGATCCCTCCGGAAGAGAAGAAAATGTCCGAGATCGTCCAGATGATGAAAAACAGCATCACAAGGGCGGACAAGATCGTGCGTTCAGTATTGGAATTCTCCAGGTCAGGAGAGTTAAGTTTAAAATCCGAAGATATAAACAGCGTGCTGGAAAGCTCCCTGGAGCTGATGCATTATAAGGTTAATATTTCAAATATTGAGATCATCAGGGAATTATCTCCGGGTTTGCCCGCGATCCCGGTCGACAAGAACAAAATAGAGCAAGTATTCGTAAACCTGCTTCTGAATGCCATTGAGAGCATGCCTGAGGGCGGGAAGCTTTTTTTGCGTTCATACAGGATACGTTTAAAATGGCCAAGGCACGCTGCCGGCAGGAGGCTGGCGGATTATCTTGGTTTTGAGAATGACGCGGTTGTAATAGAGATAGAAGATACCGGCTGCGGTATACCGGAGGAGAACAAGAAAAAACTATTCGAGCCATTCTTCACGACTAAAAATCCAAAGCAGGGAACAGGGCTTGGCCTTTCGGTCAGTAAGAATATAATCGAGCTGCATAAGGGGATCATAGACATAGAGAGTAATGTCGGCAGGGGCTCTAAGGCAAGGGTTTTTTTAAGGAGAGCATAAAGAAGGAGGCTGTCATGAGCAAGAAAAAAGTGATGGTGATCGATGATGAGCCGGATTTCCTCAGCATAGTAAAAGCTAACCTGGAGGCGACGAATAACTACGAGGTGAAGACCCTCCCAACTGCCAAGGAGCTCATATCCGAGGTATATTCCTTCGAGCCTGATGTGATACTGCTTGATATGCTTATGCCGGCAGTAGGAGGGGTGGAGGCATGCGCGATGTTGAATAATGATCCTGTCGGCAAGAATATCCCCATTATCATTATTTCCGCCCTCTTCAAGGACCAGGATAAATACAGCGCTTATAAGGAAGGAATCAATGATTACCTGGTCAAACCCGTCGGTAAAAATGACCTTATCGCCGCGATAGAGAGGGCCATAGGGCACCAGCATTAACCTTTTCCCGCATGAATATCCAAGCTTACCCGGAATTCAGCCCGCTTAAGTTAGAGGATGGGGATGAATTCTACCGCGCGTTGACTGATAAGCCTCCTTTGACAAGCGAGCTCACCTTTACCAATCTTTATTGCTGGAGAAAGCCGTATAATTTCAAAGTTTCAAGACTCGACGGCCTGCTTGTCGTGCTCTCTGAAATAAATTCTGATAAAAAGTTCTTTGAGCCCATCGGGAGGGGAGATATAAGAAGCGCTATAGTTAAAATATTAAAGGAGACAAAAGGCGAATTTATCCGTATCGGGGAGGAGGTTTCCGGGTTATTCAAGGATGAGGCGGGCATACAGATAGATTATGACAGGGATAACTCGGATTATTTATACGCGGCTTCAGATTTGATAGGGCTCTCCGGAAGAAAATACGACGGCAAAAGGAACCTGATCAGGAAATTCAAGTCTGCCCATGAATATGAGTATTTGAACCTTGATGCCTCCGGTATCGGAGAATGCCTTGAGTTTGAGGAAACCTGGTGCACGATCAAGGATTGCGGTAGTATCAAGAGCCTGGATAACGAAAGGCAGGCGATAAGGGAGATGATCTCTAACTTTTCCCATTTTACGCTTCTTGCCGGGGCAATAAGGGTAAACGGGAAGATTTGTGCCGTGGCTATTGCGGAAAAGCTAAAACCCGATACCCTTGTCATGCATGTCTTAAAGGCAGACCCGGATATGCCGGGCTTATACCAGTTAATGTGTAATGAATTCCTCTCGCGGCAGAAAAGGGATTTTGCTTACGTTAACCTGGAGCAGGACCTGGGAGTCCCCGGGCTGCGCAGGGCAAAAGAATCATACCATTACCTTAAGTTAATAAATAAATATACCCTGCGTTTAATAAATACATAAATCATCCAGCCGGTCTTTCTTACCCGGAGCTATTTTAAGCGGGAATTGATCAGGTATGCCGAGGCACTGGTTATTTAAGGCTGATATGATATAATGTTTCGACCAAAATAAAGATAGGGGTTGGAAAAATGGGAGGCAAGTATGGGTTTATTATCGCTTTTGTTCAGTAATCCGGCGTTATTCCTTATATTAGCGGTAACGCTTTTATATTCGGTGATCTTGCATGAGATCGCGCACGGCTGGGTGGCCCGGCTTTTTGGCGATGATACTGCCTGGCGGTATGGCCGCTTGACCCTTAATCCTGTATCGCATCTCGATCCCATAGGGACCCTTATGCTTTTTCTTGTGGGATTTGGCTGGGCAAAGCCGGTGCCGGTAGATTATTACAATTTAAAGAGGACCCGTTTTGGGTTCTTCAGCGTTGCCCTGGCAGGATGCGCGGTCAATATACTCATCGCCATGATCGCCCTGGTTCTCTTGCAGTTCGGAGTTGTCAATGAAAATTCGGCGCTTTCTACGATCTTGCCGGTGGTAATAAGGATCAATATCATCCTGGGGGCTTTTAATTTGATCCCCATACCACCGCTGGACGGTTCAAAGATCCTGATGAGTTTTCTTCCCCTTAACGCCCAGGAGAGCCTAGCCAGGCTTGAGCCTTACGGGTTCTTTATATTGGTATTTTTGCTTTTTAGCGGGCTCTTGAATCCGGTGATAATTTTTATGCAGAGCCTGATCTATGGTTTTATCGGCCTGCTGTTCCATTTTCTTAAATAAAATGCCAAAAGTAAAAATAATTTGTACTTTAGGGCCTGCCTCGGATAGTTACGGGGTTTTACGGAAGATGATGGCCGCAGGCATGGATGTGGTAAGGTTGAATTTCTCCCACGGAAGCCTTGAAGCACATTTAACCAGGATCAGGCTGGTAAGGGAACTGAATAAAAAATACCGACGCAGGATAAGGATACTGGGAGACCTGGAGGGGTATCGCATAAGGATCGGCAGGCTAAAAGAAGCCAAGCCCATCGCGGTCAAAAGAGGCCAGCTGATTTGGTTGACCCAGGAGGAGATCCAGGGTGAAGGAAATCTCATTCCATTTGATTATAAAGGTTCTTTGAATAAGATCAAAATAGGCCAGCAGATCTTCATTGATGACGGCAATATCGCCCTTATCAGCCAGGGCCGCGAGAAAAACAAACTTAAAGCCAGGGTGATTGTTCCCGGATTGGTCAAAGAGCGTAAAGGGATCAATATGCCCGGGCTTAAGCTGGATTTTAAGGGATTAACGCTAAAGGATAGGGAGCACATCCGTTTTTGCGTGGAGAATAAGATCGATTATATCGCCCAGTCTTTTGTAAGGAATAAGGAGGATATCCTGGCGCTCAGGGACTATATTGATGGTTTCCGGCAGAAAGCGAAAGTTATCGCCAAGATAGAGAACAGGGAGGGTATTAAGAATATTGACGATATAATCAGGGTCTGCGACGGGATCATGGTTGCCAGGGGTGATATGGGCGTATCCATTCCCATATATGAGGTACCCATGGTCCAGAAGGAGATAATCGCCAAATGTAACCGTGCCGGAAGATTCGCGATCACCGCGACGCAAATGCTGGAAAGTATGACCGAAAACCACATGCCCACCAGGGCGGAGGTTTCGGATGTAGCCAATGCCATACTGGACGGTTCGGATTACCTGATGCTCTCGGCGGAGAGCGCCGTCGGCTTGTATCCTGCGGCCTGCGTGGATATAATGAATAAAATAATCAAGTTCACGGAATACTCGCAAAAACATTGAGAATATGGTAAATTTTAATTTATTATTCGATCCTCTTTCCATTTTCTTTCTTTTTGTAATTTTTATAATTTCCCTGCCTTCAGCTGTTTACTCCCTTGGTTACTTAAAAGGAGAATATTCCCAGGGTAAGGTAACCCTGGCCTGGTTTTTGTTATCTGCCTTTGTGTTATCCATGGTTCTGGTAGTTACCGTAAGCAACATCTTTATTTTTCTTGTGGCCTGGGAGATCATGTCCCTGGTGTCTTACTTCCTGGTTGTATTTGACACGGAGCATGAAAAATCCATCCAGGCGGGCCTGATCTATATTGTGATGACCCATATCGGCACCGCTTTTTTAATTGCCGCCTTCCTCGTAATGTATCAATACGCCCATTCATTTGATTTCTTAGCGATAAAGAATGCCTGCCAGACAATGCCCTCCCAGGTTAAAAACATTGTTTTTATCCTGCTCCTGATCGGTTTTGGGACCAAAGCCGGGATCGTTCCTTTGCACATCTGGTTGCCCTATGCTCATCCTCAGGCGCCCAGCCATATCTCAAGTATTATGTCGGGGGTGATGATCAAGACCGCCATATACGGGCTGATCCGGTTTGTGATCTCTATTCTTGGCGTAAATTCCTCCTGGTGGGGGATTTTGATCTTAGTATTGGCGGTGATCTCATGCCTTGTGGGGGTGATCTACGCGTTAATGGACCACGACATTAAAAGACTTCTCGCGTATCATAGCGTAGAAAATATAGGAATAATCCTGCTTGGGGTAGGGTTGTCGATGTTTTTTATAAATAAAGGCATGCCTTATTTAGCGGTATTCTCCTTGATAGCGGGGTTATACCACCTGGTAAATCACGCGGTCTTTAAAGGGCTTTTATTTTTATGCGCCGGCAGCGTATACAAAGCCACAGGAACCCGCGATATTGAGAAATTAGGAGGGTTGATCAAGAAAATGCCGCAGACCGCCATTTATTTCTTAATAGGCGCTATGGGTATATCCGCTTTGCCGCCTCTAAACGGATTTGTGAGCGAGTGGCTGACCCTGCAGGCATTCTTTTTGGGGGCTTTTAGCGCAATAGGAGGGAGCAAGCTTTTCTTAGGGGTTTGCGCCGGGATGCTGGCTTTAACCGGCGGCCTGGCCGCAGCCTGTTTTGTGAAGGCTTTTGGAATAACATTTCTGGCGCTTCCCAGAAGCCGGCACGCCGAAGAGGCCAAGGAGGTTTCTTTCTCTATGAAGGCAGGGATGTTCTTCCTGGCGGTTTTGACCATCATCTTTGGCCTGGCGGCAGTCCCGATTATGGGATTATTGGCAAAAGTCGCGGGAGCTTCAACCGGCATTGATATCGGTAATATGAGATTTTCTTTAAACAATCTTATTATAAACCCGCAGGTAGGGAAAAATATTTATCTTTCCACTCCTTTGCTGGCGTTGGCGCTGGTTGCTTCGGCAGCCGCGGGCTTTTCCGTCTACCTGCTGTTTGCCAGGCTCAAGCCGGTGAGTTATAAGACCTGGGATTGCGGTTACTATAAGCTGGAGGCGCGCAATGAATACACCGCGACCGCTTTTTCAAAGCCGTTCAGGATAGCATTCAGTTTCTTCCTCATGCCTTACCGCAAGACGCAAAAGATCAGGGATTCTTTCTATCATGTTAAATCTTTTGCTTATGAAACACACACAATCTCCGTGTTTAAGAAATACATTTACGCTCCGCTGGTTGCTTTGGTGTTTAAGTCAGCCTCGTTCATGAGGCGCATTCAGCCCGGCAGTATTCACCTGTATCTGGCGTATATCTTTGCGGCGTTATTGTTTTTGATCATATTTATGCAAAAGTTCTAAAATGATGAAAATAACTTTGATCTTAATGCAGGCGGCAATATTTATAGGGCTGGCGCCTTTTTTAAGCGGCCTGATCGCTAAAATAAAGAACAATATCAGGATGCGCAAGGGGCAAAGCGTATTTCAGCCTTATTATAACCTGGTAAAGCTCTTCTCAAAACAAGAGGTGATTTCGGAGGCCTCCTCCTGGATATTCAGGGCTACCCCTTTTATAGTCATCGCTTCTTCGCTGGTCGCGGCAATGCTGATCCCGGGTCAGCGGATGGGGGATCTCCTGGCCCTGATATTTGTTTTTGCTTTAGGACGGTTCTTCTTAGCCCTTGCGGGGCTGGATACCGGAAGCTCCTTTGGCGGGATGGGCGCCTCAAGAGAGATGTTCATCTCAAGTTTAGCGGAGCCGGCGCTCTGCTTAGCCATATTCTCAATATCCCTGCAATTGGGCACAACGAATATCTCCGCGTTGGGCGGTATCCGGGCGGTATCCGTTTCTTCCATACTTGCGGCAATTACTTTATTTTTTGTAACGATCGCCGAAACTTCCCGCGTTCCCGTGGATAATCAGGAAACGCATTTGGAGCTGACCATGGTCCATGAGGCGATGGTTTTGGAGTATTCAGGCGGGTCTCTTGCCTTGATAGAGATGGCATCCTACATTAAACAAATGATCTTGTTTTTCCTGATCGCGCAGATCGTTTTCCCGGTTGGTTTACGGGGAATGAGCAGTTTAACGCAAACGTCTTTGTGGGTTTTATGGTATTTTGCCAGGATAGCCGTCATTGCCGTTATGGTAGCGATAGTCGAGGTATCGGTGGCAAAGATGCGCTTGTTCAGGGTGGCGGATTTCCTGGGATTCGCCTTTGCGCTGGGGATCATCGCGACAGTTTGCGCGATGCTGGGGGTTTAATATGCGGGAGATATTACTATTTTGTATTTTAACTTCGACATACCTTATGGTTATCGCTAAGAGGGTTCCTGCTCTTATCCGTTCCTTCCGTTATCAGTCTTTTTTTATTTTTCTGGTAACATTATCTGCCGGATTTACGGAAAGGCAAGGCGATTTATATTTTGTCGCGCTGCTTATTTTAGTTTTGAAGGTTTTTATCATACCGGTCTTGCTGAACCTGACGGCCAAAAGAATAAATGTGGATGAGGGCCTCGGGCTTTTTGTCAACTCCCAGCTTTCATTGATCGTCGCACTCATCCTATCCTATTGCTCCTGGGTTTTTTCCAGAAGCCTTGGCTTTGGTTTGTATCATAAATTGCTCGGCCAAACGGTGGCGTTTTCCGTGCTCTTTATCGGCGCCTTTCTTATGATATCCCGGATGAAGGCATTCAGCCAGGTAGCCGGCCTATTGGTCATGGAAAACGGGATCTTTCTTTTTGCCTTATCCGTTTCCGGAGGCATGCCTTTTTTTGTGGAGATCGCCATATTCCTGGACGTATTTGTGAGCGTGATCATCATGGGCCTTTTTGTATATAGGATAAATAAACTTTTTACGCATATTGATGTGACCAAGCTTTCGCGGCTGAAGGGATAAGAAACAATGCAAATATTCGTTATTCTGGCGATCCCGCTTCTTCTTGCGGCAGGGTCTTTTTTGTCCGGCAGGCAAAAGATCATTGGGATCGCCAACTGCATCGGCTACGGCCTGGTATTATTTAGCGGCATAATACTCCTGAAAGATACGGCTTTATCAGGCCGCGGCTGTTCTTTCCTGGGTTTTATATACCTGGACGCTTTAAGCGCGTTTTTTATTTTCATTATCTCGGTCATCGCTTTTTCGGTTTCCCTCTATTCCATCGGCTATATCGATAAAGATATGGCAGGGGGCAGGCTCTCCGGCAAGAAAGCAAAGCTCTATTATCTCCTTTTTAATTTATTCTGTTTCTCGATGTTTTTTGTCCCCGCGGTCAATAACCTGGGCATGATGTGGGTGGCTATTGAAATGACCACCCTTATTTCTGCCTTCCTTGTGGGCTTTTACAACACCAAGGAGTCGGTGGAGGCAGCCTGGAAGTATATTATTATCTGTTCGGTGGGGATCATCTTCGCTCTTTTAGGCACGATCCTTTTTTCCTGCGCGTTCTCGATCTCGGGTTTAAGCAGGAGCCTGAACTGGTCGGATATGGCCGGGGTCGCTCATATATTGGATAAGAATATACTGAAGGTCGCTTTTATTTTTATTCTGGTCGGTTACGGCACCAAGGCGGGCATGGCTCCCATGCATACTTGGTTACCCGACGCGCATAGCCAGGCGCCTGCTCCGATAAGCGCGCTTCTCTCCGGGGTCTTGTTGAAAACCTCTCTCTATGCCATTTTGAGATTCGGTATTATAGTGATAAAGGGGGTGGGCTTGGCTTATTTCGGCCATCTTATGCTCCTATTTGGGCTGATCTCTCTGGTTATATCAAGCGGTTTTATCCTGGTCCAGAAAGACTTAAAAAGGCTGCTTGCCTACAGCAGCATCGAGCATGTCGGCATAATCTCTATCGGTTTTGGTTTAGGCACTCCCTTAGCTGCCTGCGGAGCGCTCCTGCATGTTCTTAACCACGCGCTGGCAAAGTCACTTATGTTTTTCGGGGCAGGCAATATCGTTAACGCTTACAAAAAGCATAATATGAATGCTATCAGGGGAGTGATCAGGGCATTGCCGTTTACGGGCATTATGCTGCTTTTAGGGGTTTTCGCGCTTTGCGGTTTTCCGCCCTTTTGCTTGTTTGTAAGCGAGATACTGATCATAATCGCCGCTTTCACCAATGGCTCTTATCTGATCGCTGCTTTATTGTTATTATTCCTGTCGGTTATTTTCGGGGCGTTCATTTATCATTTTGGAAAGATGCTTTTTGGCAATCTTCCTAAGGGGATGACCCCCTCGGGAGAACCATTAAGCGGAAAGCTGGCGTTTTTATTTCTCTTTGTTTTGATCTGCGCTCTCGGGATCGTTCTGGTATTAAAAATCGAGGATTTATTATGGATCACGCGGAACTTATTTCAGCTATAAAAAATAAATTACCGGACTTTAAGGCGATCTCAGTATTGCAGGATTATCCGGATGAGATCTCAATTAAGATCATCCCGCAGGCTTTTCGTGATACTTGCCTAGCCTTGCACAAAATCCTTTCCTCTCCGGTTATGATGTTTTTTGCGCTTGATGAGCGCAAAGAAAACGGTAAATTTATAATTAATTCTGTGTTCGTTGACCTCAAGAAGGGCCGCTGGATCACCGTCACCATGGATATCCCGCAGGAAAACCCGTCTTTTGATTCTTTGGCAAAAAGTATGCATTCAGCCGGCCTCTTTGAAAGGGAGATCCGGGAGATGTTCGGCATTGAGCCGGCCGGCAACCCTGACCTAAGGCGGTTGAATCTGCATGATGAAGTTTGCCCGCAGGGCAATTTCCCTCTGCGCAAAGATTTCCGGAAAATAAATACAGGCAGTTTAGGCGAGTACAAGTTTGGCAGGGTGGAGGGGGAAGGTGTGTTCGAGGTTCCGGTCGGGCCGGTCCACGCCGGGATCATCGGGCCCGGGCATTTTCGCTTCAGTGTTGCCGGCGAGCCGATCATCAACCTGGAGGCCAGGCTCGGTTTTACTCACCGGGGCGTGGAGAAGCTTTTTGAAAATAAAGGTTATCATGAGGCCATCAGGCTGGCGGAATGTGTTTCGGGAGATTCAGCTTTCAGCCACAGCCTTAGCTTTAGCCGGGCGATAGAGAAGATCTTCCATATAGAAATTCCCGGCCAGGCAGCCATCTTAAGGGGCATCTTTTTGGAGCTTGAGCGGATGTATAATCATGCCAACGGTATCGGCGGTATTGCCGTGGATGTGGGGTTTAGTTTTCCTGCAGCGTACGCCTCGATCATAAAGGAGGCCGTCTTGCAATTAAACGATAATCTTACCGGCAGCAGATACCTTAAAAATGTCAACCTTCCCGGAGGGGTTTTAGCGGATATTGATGCAGCCAAAAAAAAGCTGCTTTTGGAGTCACTTAAGAAAATAAAACGCGATTTTAATGAGTTGGTTAAAATATTATATTCCAGCGTTTCTTTCATGGACAGGGTGGATACAACCGGTGTATTGAGAAAGAGAACCGCCGAGGACCTGGGTGTGACCGGGCTTGCCGGCCGCGCCTCAGGCATCCCGATGGACCTGCGCAGGAATTTTTCCGACATATATAAAGAAGCCGGATTTAAAATGGCGATAGAGGGATCCGGGGATGTCCTGGCAAGGTTGAGGATCAGGATCTCCGAATTTCTTGAATCATGCCGTTTGATCGAAGTATTCGCCGGTAAGCTGGCTCAAGGCGGGGCGATCAAGGCTGATTGTGAATTAAAGGCGGGACAAGCCTTAGGTTACGCGGAAGGATGGAGAGGCCCTGTATTGTATTGGGTAAAGTCGGATGCCGCGGGACTCATCCAGAGATGCAAGATCACCGATCCTTCTTTTCGCAACTGGCAGGGGCTTGCTTACGCCGCGCTGGGGAATATTATCCCGGATTTTCCGGTTTGCAATAAAAGTTTTGATCTGTCATATTCAGGGAACGACCTCTAAATTATGATAAACATAATAAAGAATAGGATATTAAAAGGCGTAGTTACCAGGCATATTGAAGCGGAGTTTTCCAGGGAGATGGAAGGCGCCGGACTTGAATTAAGGTCATTGATCCGC
>SCRK01000209.1 GCA_004298075.1 bacterium
TTCATGCCAGACAGTATATAATGTAAATATAGGGGGGTCAATAAAATTGTTGACTAAAAACACTTGTATAGTAAAATAACTCTACGTAATTTCTTGGCCCCATCGTCTAGCCTGGTCTAGGACGTCAGGTTCTCAGCCTGTAAACACCGGTTCAAATCCGGTTGGGGCTATTAAAATCTTCAACCGGTCCCCGCAGGGAACATGGTTGGGGCTATTACATTATATAACGAGTCCTCCGCAGGAGGACCGTTGGGGGCAAAAAATATTTCTCTTGCTTTTTTAATTCCTTTATGATAAAAATAAAACAATAAGGAGGGTTGATGCGAGAACATTTAGGTTTTTTGCGGACATCCAGCACAGCGGTGAAAGTTGCTGCCTGGATTTTTTTATGTTTGGGCATTATGGGGGGAGTTTCTTTGTTACTGGGCCTGGTTCCGGGTAACCCGCGCTGGATGGGGTTGATAGTTTTGGCGATATACGCGTTTCTTTTCTTCTTCCTGTATCTTATCGCCAAGATCGCCGACCTCTTGACCAGGATGATCAACGAGATCCATGAAATAAAAAATAAATAAGGGATGACAAGGGAGGATAAATGAACAAAATAACAAATTTCCTGATAATTCTGTTTGTCACGCTTTTATTTTCCGGCTGCGACAAATTGCCTTTTATAGGCCAGGCAGGGCCTGCTAAGCAGGCGGCGTTGAAGCCTCCGGCGGGGGAAACGGTTGTCGCGATGGTAGGGAATTTTTATATCACTTCCGCTGACCTGGATAAAGAGGTAGATAATTTCAATTCCCTGGCCTCGGCGCAAAAGCTGGACAAGAATAAGATCGATACCAGGGATAAAAAGGTCAAGTATCTAAGGGATGAGCTTGTGCGTAAATACATCCTCTATCAGGAAGCGCTGGATAGGGGCTTGGATAAGAAGCCCGAGATCGTAAAGGAGCTCAATGCCGCCAAGATGAACCTGTTGATCGCCGAGCTATTGCGCAAGGAGATCGAGAAGATCGATGTAAGCAGCAAAGAGATAGAAGATTTTTATAACCAGAATAAAGAGTTGCTTAAGGAGCCGGAGCAGAGAAAGATATCGGAAATCATGACCCCTACTGAGGATGAAGCCAAGCAGGTTTATATAGAGCTGCTCAAGGGAACGGATTTCGCTTCTTTAGCTAAGCAGTATTCAAAAGCCAAGACCGCTTCAGCCGGCGGGGAGGTAGGGCTTATGGCTTATGAGACAAATGCCGCAAATAGGATCAGGCCCGATAAATTCTACGAAGTTGCTTTTTCGCCGTCACTGGATGCAGGCGGCACCAGCAGCATATTTAAGACGCCGGAGGGGTTTTATATCATAAAAGTCGACAGCATAAAAAAATCCGAACCCAAATCACTGACCGAGCTATGGGATAATATAAAATCCTGGCTGTTATTTGAAAAGCAGCAGAAGGCCATTGTTGAGCTGGCTAATAAATTATCAGGTGAGACAAAGATAGCGATTTACGAAGAAAAGGTGCAGTAAGATATGCAAATACAGGCTATCAGGAAATACCTGCCGCTGATTATAGGCGGGATCTGCGGATTGATCGCGGTTATTTTGATCAATAATTATATCAAGCAGCAGACCGAAGAAGCCAAGAAGATAGTAGCGCAGAGCCAGAAGAATCTGGTCACCGTAGTGGTGGCCAAGCAGGATATTCCTGCAGGAGCCGCTATAAAAGGGACTATGCTCGCCGAGGCGACCCTCAACAGGAATATGGTCCAGCCGCGCGCGGCGGTATCCATAGATAGGGTGGTAGATAAGATCGCCATTGCCCCCATAGCCAAAGGGGAGCAGGTGCTTTTGAATAAGGTTACCGTATCCGAGGAGTCGGGCTCTTTAGCCATGAAAGTGCCCTCCGGGAAAAGGGCTGTAACGGTTTCCGTGGATAACATCTCTTCGGTCGGAGGTATGCTTAGGCCAGGGGACCATGTTGATATCATGGGAATGGTGCCGATCCCGACACTAAATGCCGAGGGCAAGCAGGTAAATCAGCTTGCCACCATGCCCTTATTTCAGGATGTCCTGGTCCTGGCAGTCGGCCAGGAATTTATGAACGTTTCAACCCCGAGAAAAGAAGAAAGAACTGTATCGGCTTCCCCGGTTATAACTTTTGCCTTGTCTCCTCAGGAGGCAAACCTGATCGTTTTCGTGCAGGAGCAGGGCAAGATCCGCCTGGTATTACGTTCTCCCGGGGATACCCAGGTACAGCCGGTTGTCCCGGCAAGCTGGGATACATTGTTCAGGACCGTGATGCCGCAGGCTTTCCCGCAGGATAAGGCGGCAGCTCCAGTTAAGCCTAAGAAGACCGTTGAGATCTTTCGCGGGTTAAATAAGGAAATAAAAACCCTTGAATAAATTTAAGGATGATCATGCGTAAAAAAATAAATATTTTTTTCGGGGCAGGCTTATTTTTGATCGCCGCATTCACGGGGATCGATCCTTCTTCAGCGCAGGATATGGGGCAGGAAACGCTAAAATTGATCGCGGGTGAGACAAAAATAATCCCCGTGCAAAGCCCCACGCGGGTAATTATCGGCAATCCTCAGGTAGCCGATATTGCCAATGTCAGCGATTCGGAGATCACCCTTTCCGCGAAATCCCCCGGCCGGACTTCGCTGGTATATTGGGATGTTTTCGGTGAGCAGTCCGAAAACATAAAGGTAATCAAAGAGGACATGGACCAGATCAAGCTCCGGGTGGATAATTTATTGAGCCAATTGGGGCTTGGAGAGGTCTATACCAAGGCGGAGGAGGATGAGGGAAAGGTTGTTATTTTAGGCAGGGTGAAAAATGCCAAGGATAAGGAGAGGATCGCCCTGACCTTGGCTGATTTTAAGGATAAAATTTCCGACCTTGTAGAGGTTAAAGAAGATGAAACGGTAATAGAGATCGATGTTCAGATCTTGGAGCTTAATAAAGATGCCACAAAGACCCTAGGTTTTACCTGGCCGGGTTCGATGAATTTAACCGAAGTGGGCTCTGCCGCTCTCGCAGCTGGAGGAACAACCTGGGGGAAATTATTCAATGTCGCCAATATAAGCCGCGCAGCTTTTACTTTAAAGCTGGATGCTTTAATCCAGGAAGGCAAGGCGCGCGTACTTTCCCGGCCGCGGCTCTCCTGTCAAAGCAATAAAGAGGCGGAATTACTTGTGGGAGGGGAAAAGCCCGTCTTTACCACATCCGTATCAACAGGGGGGGCCTCTTCTACAAATGTAGAATATAAAGAATTCGGCATTAAATTAAAGATAAAACCTGCCGTAACCGATGATGACCGCATAAAATTAAATTTATATGTAGAGGTAAGCGACGTCGGGGAAGCTGAAATTCTTGGTTCGGCAACCGACACCACTGCCAGGGCATACCCTTTGAGCAAGCGCTCTGTTTCCAGCGAACTTTATTTGAATAACAGCCAAACCATGGCAATAGGCGGATTGATCAAGCAAAAGACGGAGGAGGATCTGCGTAAATTCCCATGGCTGGCGGATATACCGGTTCTAGGCTTATTCTTCAGGCAAAGGATCACTAAAATAGGCAAAGGCACAGGGTCAAGGGATGATACGGAATTATTTGTTACCCTTACTCCCACTATAGTAGCCCGGGAGACGCCTAAACTTAAGCAATCTTCCGCATCCATAGTCCCCGTAAAAGAAGAAGTTTCTTTTACTGAACCGGCAGTACCGGAGAACCTGGAAAATTATATCCGGGTGGTCCAGGCAAAGATACTTAAGGCAGCTTATTATCCCCAGCAAGCCAAGAACGCCGGATGGGAAGGCAATGTAAGGCTTAACCTTAATATTACCGCGAATGGGGGTTTAAAAGGCATAAAATTAGCGCAATCTTCAGGCTATAAAGTCCTGGATGACGCAGCTTACAGCATAGCCGAGAAGCAGGCGCCCTATCCTCCTTTTCCTCCCCAGATAGATTCCCAGGAGCTTTGGGTTGACGTTCCGATATCCTATAAAAGAAATTAACCGTTTCTCATGTCCAAAACAATAGTCATATTCAGCACAAAGGGCGGCGTAGGCAAGACCCTGGTGGCCACGAACCTGGCGGTCAGCCTTGGCTATTATTTGCGCAAAAAAGTGGCCCTTATCGACCTGGATCTGCAGGGCGCCGGGGATATGCCCCGCTGGCTTGATATCACGGCGGATAAGTCTATGCTTGACCTGGCGGAGGCCCTGAAAAAGAATAGCGCAAAAGGCTCGGTAACAGAGGACCTGCTGCATATAGAAAAATATGGCATTGATTTTCTTCCCGCGGTCTTAAAACCGAACCAGATATTCCGCGTAGACAGCGAGAAGATAAAAACCGTCCTGGACGCGCTGGAAAAAGAGTATGATTACATAATTATAGACGCGGGGAGAGCTTTTACCGAAAGCCTGTTTTCGGTGTTTAACCACGCCAACCTGATACTCCTTGTAGTAACTCCCGATATATTATCTGTTTATCAGACAAAGTGGTCCTTGGATATCCTTCAGTCCTTGTATATTCCTTTGGGAATGATCAAGATAGTCTTAAACCGCGCCCAGAGTTTAGGCGGGGTGAGCTGGCAGGAGGTGCGCGCGGCTATTCCCTGCGATATAATAAGCCGCATACCTTCAGAGGGCAAGGCAGCCGGATTAGCCCTGAACAGAAGGGTCCCGCTTGTCATAGACAGCCTTAATTGCAAAGCCAGCCAGACGATCAGAAAGCTTGCCGCCGATCTTACCGAGGATGAAAGCCTTTTTCTTAAACATCATGAAATTGCTTTGCCCACTGCTGCCGGGGAAGGTTTCTTCGCCAAGGAAGGGGATTTTTGGAAAAAATTTAAATTAGGCCGGGATGCCTTTACCCCGGAGGGTGAGGATAAAGAACCTGATGAGATAATTGAACTCAAAAAACGTATTCATCAAAGGCTGATCGAAAAATTAGACCTTAAGCATTTAGAGATAGATATGAATGATCCGGCTAAGGCCCAGGCCATAAGAGAGAAGACCGAGAGGGTTATTACCAATGCCCTGGCCGAGGAAACCGGGGTATTTCTTTCTTCTCCTGATGTGAGAAAAAGGCTGGTTAAAGAGATAACCGATGAGGCATTGGGCCTGGGGCCGCTGGAGGATCTGGTCAATGACCCGGATATCTCCGACATAATGGTCAATAACAAGAACCAGATATATATTGAGCGCCATGGTAAAATAGAGCTGTCCCCCAAGAGATTCCTTTCTAACGACCAGGTGCGCCAGGTTATTGAGCGTATAATCGCGCCTTTGGGAAGGCGTATTGATGAAAGCGCGCCTATGGTGGACGCGCGGCTTGCCGACGGCTCCCGCGTCAACGCGATCATTCCCCCGCTTTCTTTGACCGGGCCTACGCTGACTATAAGGAAATTTGGCCGCGAGCGCCTGGTTATGGATGACCTCCTGCGCTTAAATACCCTAACCAAGCCCATGGCTGATTTTATGCAGGCCTGCATATTATCCAGGAAGAATATCATTGTTTCCGGCGGCACCGGATCGGGGAAAACGACCGTATTGAACGTGCTCTCCATATTCATCCCAGCTTCTGAACGCATTGTCACTATTGAAGATGCCGCGGAAATAAAATTAAAGCAGGAGCATTGGGTGCGCCTTGAATCGCGGCCTCCCAACGTTGAAGGCAAGGGCGCCATCACTTCAAGGGACCTTTTCCGCAACAGCTTAAGGATGCGGCCGGACAGGATCATAATCGGAGAGTGCCGCGGGGCTGAGACTTTAGACATGCTTCAGGCAATGAATACCGGGCACGACGGCTCTATGACCACGATACACGCGAACTCCACCCGCGATGTCATCTCCAGGATGGACTCTATGATCCTTATGTCGGGAGCGGAACTGCCGGTGCGCGCGATCAGGGAGATGATCGCCTCGGCGATCAATATCATCATACATACCGCCAGGTTATCCGACGGCTCAAGAAAAGTAACCCAGATCTCAGAGATGATCGGTATGATTGATGAGGAGCATATAGGGTTAAAGGATATTTTTATGTTCAAGCAGTCGGGAATTGATAAGGATAACAAGGTCCTCGGTGAATTTAAGCCTACCGGTTATATCCCCTCTTTTATGGAAGTGCTCAAGGTCCAGGGTATTCTGATCTCCAACGATATCTTTAATCCCGCT
>SCRK01000026.1 GCA_004298075.1 bacterium
TGATTACCTTAAAGGCATCGCGTTAGAGAGTGTTCGGGACGCGTCTCCGTTCCCAAACTTTCCCAAAGAGCTGGATTACCAGCAGCTTTCTTTTAATATCATTATATCGTTTCAGATAGAATAATTGGGGTCAGATTTATTTTTCTATGATATGGAGCAAAGAAAAATAAATCTGACCCCAATTATTGACACCTCCTTGAAAGAGTGGTATATTATGGGCTTAAATTAAACTGAAAGGAGATGATTATATTGTCACAGGTTGAAGTCAAGAGAGACGAGTCTTTTGAATCCGCGCTGCGCCGCTTCAAGAAGAAGATCGAGCAGGAAGGTATACTGCGGGAGGTGCGCGACCGCAAGCACTACGAAAAACCCAGCGAGCGCAAAAGAAAGAAAGCAAAAACCAGAAAATAAGGGATGGATCAACCTTATATCCGTAAGCCCGTTGCAGCCGGCCAGTTTTATCCTTCATCAGCTAAAGAGATCAATAAGATGATCTCTCTTTACGCGGATGAGGGAGGCCAAAAAAAGGATGTCATAGGGTGCGTCCTGCCGCATGCCGGATATATTTATTCCGGCCGGGTAGCTGTCCAGACCATTTCAAAGGTAAATATCAAAGGCACCGTTGTGCTCTTAGGCCCGAATCACACCGGCATCGGAGCGCCTTTTAGTATAATGCCCCGGGGGTTTTGGGAAACCCCTCTTGGTAACGTAGAGATCGATGAAGGCTTGAGCCGGCTGCTCTTAAATAAAACCAGGCATCTGGAAACGGATATACTGGCTCATCTGGATGAACATTCGCTGGAAGTGGAATTGCCTATATTGCGGTATTTCAGCAGGGATTTTAAAATCGTCCCTATTTCTATCATGAGCGATGATCCGGAGGCGCTTAAAGAGTTGGGCGGGGAGTTAGCCGCCGCGATAAAAGACAATGATCTTAAAGATTCAGTCATGATCATCGCCAGCTCAGACCTTACGCATTACGAGGAGCAAAGTGCGGCCGAAAAGAAAGACGCCATGGCGATAGAGGCGATAAAAAGCCTGGATGAGAATAAATTAGCGCAGGCAGTGAGGCAGTTTGATATATCAATGTGCGGTTTCGCTCCGGTGGCAGTCTTATTAAAAGCGGCTAAGCTGCTTGGAGCCAAGAAAGCCGAATTGATCAAATACCAAACCAGCGGCGATACGACTAAAGATTTTTCCAGCGTAGTCGGTTATGCCGGAATCACAATCTATTAAACTATGGATGAGATAAAAAAGAAGGTTGACCAGGATTGGAAGGAAAATGTAGAAAAAGAGAAGGCAGCTCCTAAGGAAAAAAGTGAGTTTGTCCCTCCTGTTCCGGACTTTAAATTCTTTATCACTACCCTGGCCATGCAGGCATCCATTGCCCTGGGGCATATGCCTAATCCGTCAACGGATAAAGTTGAGGAAGACCTGGCCCAGGCAAAATTCCTCATTGATACCTTAGGCATGCTGAAAGAGAAGACCGACAATAATCTCTCTAAGGAAGAAGCCGAGCTGCTGGAGAATATACTTTATGAATTAAGGGTGGCTTATCTGGAGAAAGGAAAGGCGAAATGATCGACAAGGAGCTGCTTGATATATTGGCCTGTCCTGCCTGCAAAGCGGATGTGGAATTAAAGGGGAATAAGATCGTCTGCAAAAAGTGCGGAAAGAAATATCCGGTCCGCGATGGGATCCCCATAATGCTCGTTGATGAGGCGGAATGATAAAAATACTTGTGATCCATGGACCTAATTTGAATTTGCTTGGAAAGCGCGAACCGGCAATTTACGGCCGGGTAACTTTAGCCCAGATCAACCGGATGCTAAAAAATGCGGCTAAGAAAAAAGGGGTATCCCTTGCCATTAAGCAGAGTAATCTTGAAGGCCGCATGGTAGATTTTATCCAGCAAGC
>SCRK01000210.1 GCA_004298075.1 bacterium
ACAGCCAGCGCGGCCGGCAATTGACCGATCAGCTTTATCGCAGCGACAATGTCTGGTTGAAGATACTGCAGAGGGTCGTGCTTGGTTTCGGCGGGGTGGGCGCATTGAATGAATTGGGTTATAATATCGGCACATACCATCTCAACGAGGGCCACGCCGTATTTGCTTTTGTCGCTAAGGCCAGGGGCCTGCCAAAAGATGAGGTGGAACATCTGAAGAGCAAGTTTGTTTACACCTGCCACACCCCGGTTGAGGCAGGCCATGATAGATTTTCCTTTGATGATCTGGGCAAGGTGTTGAAAAAAGAGGACGTAGATGTTATTGAAAGATTCGGCAGGGAGCAGTCCGGATCAGCCAATCTTACCCTGCTCTCCATGAATATATCTTCTGCCATCAACGCGGTATCCCGTAACCACCAGCGGGTAATGCATATCCAGTTCCCCAAATACAAAGAGCAGATACAATATGTTACTAACGGGGTGCATATGCATACCTGGATCTCGACGGAGTTTAAGGGGCTTTTTGAAAGGTTCCCGGAGGCCTTCGCCGGTTTCCAGGCAAACCCCATGGTGCTCTCAAAAGCGAATGAGTTGAAATCAAACGCGGATTTCCGAGCCCAGCTCTGGCAGGCGCATCAGTCAAACAAGGCGCAGCTTTGCGGATTGCTGGATAAATGGAAGCTGGATAAAGATATCTTTACTATCTGCTGGGCAAGGAGGGTGGCTGCTTATAAAAGGCCAAGCCTTATACTCCACGATGTCAACAGATTAGTGAGCATCGCTGAGAAGGTCGGCCCCCTGCAGATCATCCTCGCCGGCAAAGCCCATCCGAATGACAACCTGGGTTTTACTTATATCAATGAAATGCTGGACAAGGTGGATAAGCTGAATGAGGATTATAGCAAGCTGAAAATAATCGTGCTGGAGAATTACGATATTTACCTCGCCAAGATACTTACCTCCAGCGTCGATGTCTGGCTGAACAATCCCTTGCCGCCTTTCGAGGCCTCCGGTACAAGCGGGATGAAGGCGATCTTGAACGGCGTCCTGCAGATGAGTACCGTTGACGGCTGGGTGGCCGAGGCAACGGACAGGAAGATGGGGGCATTCTTCGGTTATAAGAACGCCGAAGATAGCGTGGGCAATGAATTTGACCTGCATATGAACGATGATGCCGAACAGCTTTACCGCAGCCTGGAAGATCTGGTGGGCCTGTATTATAGGACTAACCGGCAGGGCAAAGCGGATGCCTCTTCAGCCTGGCTAGATATGATGATAGAGTGTGTCTGCGTAGCAGGCCAGTTCAACACCTACCGCATGCTTGACCAGTACAAACATCTTATCTGGAAGACCGCTTAAATAATTCCGTATAGATTTATCCTCTAAATGTGGTAAAATAATTTGAATATCGCGCCCATAGCTCAATTGGATAGAGCACTTGCCTACGGAGCAAGTTGTTGCAGGTTCGATTCCTGCTGGGCGCATTATTTATAGGAAGATGCTGAAAACTCATGAGCATTACATGCGGGAGGCCTTGAAAGAGGCGGAGATCGCCTTCGGGGAGGATGAGGTGCCTGTCGGCGCGGTGATCGTGCATAAGGATAAGATCATTGCCCGCGGCCATAACCAGGTTGAACGCCTGAAGGATCCCACGGCCCACGCGGAAATAATCGCTATTACCAGTGCTGCCAATTTCCTGGGGATAAAGTGGTTGAACCAGGCTTGCCTATATGTTACAATTGAGCCGTGCAGTATGTGCGCCGGGGCATTGGTTTTGGCGCGCGTCAAGCATTTGTATTTCGGCGCCCCTGACCCTAAAACCGGCGCCTGCGGCTCGGTAACTAATATAGTAAATCACGCGAAATTAAACCATCACGTAAAAGTATCCGGGGGGATCCTGGCAGAGCAATGTAGTTCTCTGCTGAAGGATTTCTTCCGGAAGAAGAGAAAAGGCAGCATTGGAGAGGTGGCTGAGTGGTCGAAAGCAACTCACTGCTAATGAGTTGACCTGGGCAACTGGGTCCCTGGGTTCGAATCCCAGCCTCTCCGCCAGTATTCTTTTCAAAACAAAAATACTCCCGCTGGAAATAAATCATTACTATTCACAGGATAACATACTAAATAACAAAGGAAGAAATGCTTTGTAAACGATGCGTATTGCCTGAAAATAAGCCGGATATAGTGTTGAATGCCGAGGGAATATGTAATATCTGCCTTGATTTTCAGAAAAACAACGCCGCGGAGCCCAGGCCGGCAGCGTTAGAATCCGAAGTAATTAAAATATTGAATAAGTATAAAGGCAAGGGTAAATATGACTGCCTGGTGATGTGCAGCGGCGGCAAGGACAGCACCTCAAGCCTTTATTATATGAAAAAAAGATACAAGATGAACCCCCTGGTTTTTACTTTTGACCATGGGTTTGAAAACGAAGAGGCCCTGGAGAATATAAAAAATGCCGTTAATATATTAGGGGTTGACTGGTTGTACTATAGATCAGATTCGATGAAAAAGATATTTACTCATATATTAAAGTCGCGAACCAAGGCCCCGATATGCCATCTCTGCGCTATCTGGTATTTAGGGCTTACCCTTGAAACAGCCAGGCAGCAGAATACTCCTTTGATCGTCGCCGGCTGGACTAAAGGGCAGTCTCTGGGTAAGGCTGACTCCGGGCTGGAGTACCGGGCGATGTCCGGGGCAACCGGGGATTTCGTTAAGCATTATTTGCGCAAGATACCCGAATATAAAGATTTCCCCGTAAGCATCGGAGAAGCCCTGAAAAGATCCCGCGGGAGAATAAAAGCGGAGATCATTTCTCCCCACTGGTTCCTGGAATATGATCCTGCCGGGGCAAAATCAATACTGGAGAAAGAGTTGAATTGGAAAGCCCAGAAATTAAGTTATCCCAAAGGCTCGACTAATTGCCTGATGAATTTTGTTAACGTTTATTTATCAATGAAAAATTACGGGTATTCTCATTATCATATTGAAATGAGCAAGCTTATCCGGTTGGGGGAATTATCCCGCCAGGAGGCCTTGAGAATGCTGGAGATCGATTTTGACCGCGGTTTCGTCGGTGATATTATCAAAGGGCTAAATTGCGGCTTACCCGCTGATTAAAATGAAATTCGGCAAGATATTAAAAAGAATACCGGCAAAGCTAGCCGGGATGATACAGAAGGTATTGATAACCGTATTTTTGATCTTGATCTATTTTTTGGGCTGCGGGATAACCCTTTTATTTACCTCTTTATTTAACCGTAAACTTATTCATG